>JAKSBM010000917.1 GCA_022361135.1 Desulfobacterales bacterium
CCCCTTGCAAAGACGGACATTGGCCCCATCGGTTCCGAGGCGGGTGGCATCGGCCAGGGACCGGCGCAGATAGGATTGGAGGACCACCCCCACATTGTCAAATTCCCGGGCCAGTTCCCGGTGCATCTCCAGGGTGGCATCGCAGAGGGAGGCATCCTCCATGTCAATGCGGACAAAACAGCCGGATTCCCCTGCCCGCTGGACCAGATGACGGAGATTGTCCCGGCAGAAATTGGGATCCAGCTTTAGGCCCATGTGGGAGGGCTTCACGGAAATCCCTGCCCCCAGCCCCTGGGCGGCAACCCGGTCCATAATACTTTCATAGATCTGGACGGCCCGGGCACATTCTTCCTTGCGCAGGGGATCCTCCCCCAAAAGATCCAGGGTCACGCCGCAACCGTTTTGATTCAGGGCATGGGTCACGGCCACCGCATCATCCAGGGTTTCCCCGGCAATGTACTGCCGGGCCACCACCCCCACCCAGGCCTTGGGAACCAGGGGAAGGGTCCACGCAATCAATTGATTGAACCAGAGCATGACACGGCCTCCTGCGGCCGTCCGGGCAGCGGGAAGGTCTGGAAATGGGCCAGACCTTCCCGGCCGACAGCCTTACTTTTTATTCAATTTTTTCAATTTCCCGGCAATGACATGGCGTTTCTGGGCATTGAGTTCCACCTTACGGATACGGATGGATTCCGGGGTGACCTCCACCATCTCATCGTCCCGGATGAAATGGATGGCCCGTTCCAGGGTCATTTCCTTCACCGGAGAGCAGACCACGTTTTCATCCTTGCCCGAGGCCCGCATGTTGGTGAGTTTCTTTTCTTTACAGGGGTTGACGTCGATGTCGGCAGCCCGGTTGTGTTCCCCGACCACCATGCCTTCGTAAACCAAATCCCCGGGTTTGATGAACAATTGCCCGCGGGGTTCCAGGTTGAACAGGGCATAGGGAACCCCCTTGCCCTTACGATCGGCCACGATGGAGCCGGTGTAGCGCAGGGGAAATTCCCCCCGGTGGGGCTCGTACCCGGACAGATAGGAGTTCATGATGCCGGTCCCCCGGGTATCGGTCATGAATTCATCGGGATAACCGATGAGGGAGCGGGAGGGGATGGAAAATTCAATGCGCACCCGGCCGGAGCCATTGTTCACCAGGTTGATCATTTTGCCCTTGCGAATGGAGAGCTTTTCCGTGACCACGCCCAGGAAATCCTCGTCGCAATCCACAAACAGATGCTCAATGGGTTCCAAGCGCTGGCCGTCTTCTTCCTTGTAAATAACCCGGGGGCGTCCCACGCCCAGCTCGAAGTTTTCCCGGCGCATGGTTTCAATGAGAATGGCCAGCTGGAGTTCCCCCCGGCCCTTGACCACAAAACTTTCATCGGTGGTGCTTTCCTCCACCTCGATGGCCACGTTGAGCAGGGTTTCCTTGAGCAAGCGCTCCCGGATCTTCCGGGACTGGACATGCTTGCCCTCCTGGCCGGCAAAGGGAGAGGTATTGATGGTGAACTGCATGAAAACCGTGGGTTCGTCCACGGCAATCCGGGTCAGGGCCTCCGGGGCCTGGCGGGTACAGATGGTGTCCCCGATTTTCACGTCCTCGATGCCGGAAAGCACCACGATGTCACCGGCATCGGCCCGGTCCACCGGGGAGAAGCCCATGCCGTCGTAGGCCTGGAGTTTGGACACCTTCAACGGAATCTGCGCATCATCCTCGCCCATGCAAACCAGGCTTTCGTTTGAGGCGGCATGCCCGTTGAAAACCTTGCCAATGGCCAGACGTCCCAGGTAATCGGAGTAGCCCAAATCGGAAACCAGCATCTGGAAGGGAGCATCGGGATTATAGGTCGGAGCAGGCATTTCATCCACAATGGTGTCAAAAAGCACCCGCAGGTTATCGCTTTCCTCTTCCAGGGTTTCCTTGACAATGCCGTCCCGGCCAATGGCGTAAAAATACTTGAAATCCAATTGGTCTTCGGTGGCATCCAGGTCGATGAACAGGTCGTAAACCATGTCCAGGACTTCGTCGGGCCGGGCATCCTTACGGTCGATCTTATTGATGATCACCATGACCGGCAGATTGGCCTCAAAGGTCTTTTTCAAAACAAAGCGGGTCTGGGGCAAGGGCCCCTCCGAGGCATCCACCAGGAGGATGGCCGAGTCGGCCATGGAAAGCGCCCGTTCCACTTCGCCGCCGAAATCGGCATGGCCCGGGGTATCAATGATGTTGACCTTGACCCCCTTCCAGTTCACGGAACAGTTTTTGGCGGAAATGGTAATGCCCCGTTCCCGCTCCAAATCCATGCTGTCCATGAGCCGGTCGTCCACTTCCTGACCTTCACGGAAAAGTCCGCTCTGACGGAACATGGCATCCACCAATGTGGTCTTCCCATGGTCAACATGGGCAATGATGGCAATGTTCCGAATATTTTCATTAGTTGCTGTATTCTTTTTCATGGTCTCCTTAAAAATCTGCTGCTGGGTTGATCAGAGCGGACAATATAAAAGCGAACAACGGGGAGAGAAACTCCCCGTTGGATTGTCTTCAGATGCTGTTTATGATTCTGTAAATTATATAATGGATGGGATTTTTTTAAAAGCTTATTTGGCCACCCGGGTGGTTCCGTCCGGCCCGGTGATGACCCGAACCCGGTCCCCGGGGGCAAAGGGGATGTCGGCTTCCTGGACCACCAGGACCGAGCCGCCGTTATCCTTTTGCACCACAATTTCCAATCCCTGTTTCTGGGTGAATTTTTCCTCGGCCGCACTGCCGGCCACCGCACCGGCCAGGGCACCAGCCACCGTGGCCACGGCCTGTCCCGATCCATCCCCGATGGTGGACCCCAGAACACCGCCCAATACGCCACCGGCAACGGTGCCCACCGGGGTCTGGGTTCCTTCAATGGTCACGGTGCGAACCGATTCCACGGTACCGTTCACCACGGTCTGGGCGACCCGGGCCTGGTCCCGGGAATAGACCTGGCCGGACCGGCTGGAAATACAGCTGGTGAGCATCAATAAAAGTGGGATCAGACACATCACGCCAGTTTTTCTTAAATCCATGGATTTCATTGTTCCATCCTTAATTTTATCCATATAAAAAGATCCCACTCCCCTGGAGCGGATCTCCATTTAACCCTTGGAATATCTTATATTCAATAACCATATTTTGTCCAAAGTCAAGGCGAATGACGCCATCCCAAGCCAGCTCCATTCCCTTTATTCCCAAGGCTTTACTTGATTTTTACCCTATTTAGTGGTTTCCTGTCCTTGTAAAAGAGAGAATGGGTATTATCATCCTTTAGGTTCGCTGATCCCTAAACATACGAAGATCAAGGAGTTCCAATGACCCTCATCATTTCCATTGTTGTTTTCCTCGTGGCCGTCATCGGATTTGGCCTGGCCATGAAGCATTTCAGGGAAAAGGGGCAGAAAACCCCGGCCCCCGCCGCCCCCCCAAAGCCCCAACCCAAACCCAAAACAGCGGAAGTGGAATGGGCTGAAATCCTGGAAGCCTTACTCAAGCTGAATTTCACCGTCCGCAGGGACGTCCACCTCTCCGGGGGCATTGTCCTTCAAATTGAAAACATCATCGACGACCTCAAGCAGGCCATCCCCCCCATGATGGAACGCTATCCCGGGGAAACCCTGACCTATGAAGTCAAAAAAATCGGCCTGTCCCACCTGGGACGGATCATCAAGGAATATCTGGATCTGACCCCGGAGGTCCGGGAAGCCCAGGCCGGCACCTTCCAGGACACCCTCCAGGGCATTGAGGACGTCATTGCCCGCTCCAAGGACATTGTGGAGAAAAACGAAACCCAGGAATTCAAGACCATGGCGCACTTCCTCGCCGGCAAATTTTCATAAAGGAGACCCCATCATGGACACCCATACCCAAGACCTTCAACGTGTGGCCGACCAGGCCAAGGCACCGGTCCTGACCGAAATAACCGAAGCTTCGGGCCAGGGCGCCCTGACCCCCATCCAATCCCCCACGGAATTGGTCCCGGTCCAGCCCCGTCACCTGACACCCGAAGGGGTAAAGGACATCGAAATCGAAGCCGACGCCTTTTTGGAAACCGTAAAGGAAGATCCCTCCAATTGGCAGCTGGGCAACACCATCTTCGGCCTGGGCCGTGAAATCATGGACGAAACCCAGTCCCAGGTCACCCTCTACGACCGGAAGATGGGGGCCGTACTCAACAATGTGGCCACGGATTCCGCCTCCCCCGTGGCCAAGAACATCCTGGCCATTAAAACCGAATTGGACAAGGTGAATCCGGCCATGGTTTCCCGCACCGAGATGCCCTTCCAGAAAAAAATGCTGGGAATGTTCACCCGGACGGTGAACCGCCTGCCCAAGGGAGACGAGGTCCTGCGGGTCATTGCCGAGCGCCGGGAAACGGTCAACTCCACCATCGACGGCATCCGGGACCACCTGAGAAACGATGCCGACCAGGTGGCCTTTGATGCGGCGGAACTGGCCACCATCTGCGACGCCCTCAAGGAACTCCAGCCCCGGCTCCAGGAAAAAATCTACCTGGGCCAGCTCATCTGGCACAAACTCACCCAATACATCGACACCCAGGAGGATCCCCGGATCAAGGAGGCCCTGACCACCCTGACCTCGGATCTGGCCATGGTGGTGGTGGATTTACAGACCATTGACAACTCCAACCTCCAGACCCGGTTCGGCGGTGAGATGATGGTGCGCAACTCCCAATTGGTAAAACGGCTGGTGCAGCGCACGGACATGATCCTGGCCACGGCCGTGAAAAACGCCCTGGCCGTCCGGGTGGCCGCCGAACAGCAGATGGAAACCCTGAAACATCTGGACATGGTCCAGCAGGCTGCGGCGGAAACCATGAAGGATACGGCCAAGGTCATTGGCAGTGCCGCGGTCAAAGGGGCCCAGATGAGCCAGAGCATGACCGTGAACATCCAGGCCCTGGAAGAGGCATGCAATACCTATGAACAGGCCTTTGACACCTATGCCCAGATTTCCCGGGAAACCATTGATATCGCCTCCCAGAGCGCCAACGCTTTAGGAGAGATGAACGAACGGTTCAGGGCCAGAACCGACGCACTGACCGCCCGGCGCCAGGACGGCTGACCCAATCCAGGAGAGGACCTATGATCAATACGGCAGACAAAAAATCCTTTGACAAACGGTTTTTCCTGATCCGCACCCTGGATCCGGACCGCATGGTGTCCGAGGAGGAGCAGCAGAACCTGACCATTATGGACGCGGGAAAGGGAAGTTTCTTCACCTGTTTCGGCGATACCTACTACGTCCAGGAGAAAAACACCTACCAGGAAACCTCGGAGGATTTCTCCACCCCCCAGGACTACACCGTGACCGAGCTGACCTGCCTGTGCCTGGATACCGGGGCCACCGGCCACTTCGAATGGGAGTACGACGACGAGCTGGAAGTCTCCATCACCCTGGACCAGACCAATTTCAAACGGCTCACCGACGATGAGGGCCAGTCCATAGACGAGGATGACCTGGACCAGATCGTTGAGGATGAGGACGCCATTGTCTATGCCGGGGAACGGTTTGAATACGATGACGACTGGGCCGCCATCTACCGGCGGGGCGACAAGAAAGAACAGGTGTACATGTATGAGTTCCAGAACCCGTCCGCCACGCTGTCCATCACCATAGAGGAGTGGACAGGGGGCTCCAAGGACGAGTACCGGATCTACATTTCCAAACCCATTGTTCCGGAAGAGATTACCATTATGACCAAAGGAGAATCCGGGAATGAAAACCAGACCGATCAGCCGGCCCAAGAGACGTCGTAGCCTCAAGGCATTTCTGGCACCGGTGTTCATGGCCCTGGCCCTGTCGGCCCTCCTGGCCGGATGCGGCAAGGGCCTGCCCGATGCCGTAACTAAGGATGCCGAATCCCTGGTCAAGCGGTTGAATGCGACCGAAGATCATATCAGGGACCAGCAGAAAAAGTTCAGGGGGATGGCGGCCTCCGACGCGTTCAAGCCCATGGCCGGGTATGCGGAAAAAGAAAACTGGGCCGGTGGCTTTGACCAGGCCACGGCCACCCTGTCCAGGGCCAGGGGTCTCTACGACACCAATCTTGCCCCCCTGATCAAAAAGGACAATCCGGACACCGTGGTCAAGGTCAGGCTGGAGATCAACCGGATAAATAAGGTGATTGACGAAGCCCGGGCCCAGGCCAAGGCGCCCTTCAGCCGAATGGACCGGATCCGGACGGCCATGACCGATACCCGGGGCGTATACGAAAAAGCCGGAGGGGAAGCCGGCGCCATTCAGGACCGGATCTCCGCCTACCGGTCCGGCCCCGTTGCCGGGGCCCTTGCCAAATTCCCCGGTTCCGAGGCAAAGATCAACAGCCGGTTTTCTCCCTTTGAAAAAATGGATGAGGAGACCCGCACGGGCATGGCGGTCATGGAACAGGCCTATACGGCCCACCAAAACAATGCCGGTGCCGACTATGCCGCCTTTATCACCCGGGCCGATGCCATGGAGGCGAATATGAACCGCCTCGGTACCATGGGCCCGGAGCTGGAAAAGGATCTGGAGAATCTCTATCAGAGCTATACCAAGGTTCTCGATGACATGAAGGTCGATTATTTTGTCACCGTAAAACGGGAATCCTGGAATGAAAATTCAGACTATTACGACCCCAGATTTTCCAGCTTCACCCGCCAGGTGACGCCGGCCGTATACGCAGCCCTGGCCGATTCCGACGCCGATACCCTGGCCGGACTGATGCCGGGCTACGGCGGTTTGAACATCAGGGTCACCTCCGGCCTGGGCAACGCCTGGCAGGCCCTGAACATCAATCCCACGGACAACTGGCCCGACCGCCGGCACAACGCCGCCAGTTTCTGGGTGGAAAATTTCCGGCCGGCCTATTACCACAAGTACCTGAAAGAGGAAAACGGGGAGACCGCGGAAACCGGCTGGGTCAAGGTCGATCCCACCTTTTACGAACAGAACCTGGACAACCTGGGCATGGCCATTCTGTCCAAACCTTACGGGGAGTTCGAGCCCGATACCCAGGCCGCCCCCCCGGGCATGGCCTACGTGGGGAACCCCGAATACGGGGAATGGAAAAAGGATGAAAACGGGGAAAGCTTCTGGTCCTGGTACGGCCGGTATGCCTTTTTCTCCCATCTCTTCTTCTTTCCCCCGTCCTACTATTATTACGGGTCCTGGAACCGCTGGAACCAGAACTACCGCTACAAAAAACCCTATTACGGAAAGACCTCAACCGGCGCCTACACTTACGGCACCCGGGGGACTAAAATCAAACGAACGCCGCGGTACCAGAACACCACATTCGGCCGGACCGGCGGATTCAAATCCCGGCCGGCCTCGGTCAGAGGCGGAAGTGCTTCGCTGCGGGGCGGCGGCCCCAAGGGTAAAGGCAAATAACCCCCATTATTGTTAAGGAGACGGAACCATGAGTATAACTTCGATTCTTTTGAGCCTGGTCCAGGGGGCCTGCTTTGCCCTGGTGGGTATTGGATTTATTTTTCTGGCCAAGCGCCTGGACGACTGGCGGACCCGGGACTTTGACGACGACCGCCATATTGACGACGGCAACGTGGCCGTGGGCCTCCGCAGGGCCGGCCTCTACCTGGGCCTGGCCATTGCCATGGCCGGCGCCCTGTCCGGGTCTTCGTCCGGGTTCTGGCTGGACCTCGTCTATCTCATCGTGGACGGATTGATCATTACGGGATTTTTATTCTCTTCCAGGACCGTCAACGACCTGGTCATGATGGGTCATATCGACAATGACGCCGAATGCGTCCGGGAATTCACCCTGCCCGACGGCAGGACCGTGACCGGAAACACCGCCCTGGGCATGGTGGAGGCCGGTATGTACATTGCCACGGGACTGATCCTCAACGGCAGCCTCTCCGGGGGAGTGAGCAGTTTTTTCCAGTCCCTGATGTCCGCCCTGGTCTTCTTCATCATCGGCCAGGCCGTACTCCTGCTGTTCGGCCTGCTCTACGAACTGATCACCCCCTTTAATGTCCGGGAGGAGATCAAGCGGAACAACCTGGCCGCCGGCATCGGGCTGGGCGGCATTCTCATCGCCCTGGGCGTGATCCTCATGTCCAGCCTGTCCGGCCCCTTCACCGGCTGGGGACGGGATCTGGCAAGTTTCGCCATCTATACGGTCTTCGGCATGATCCTGCTTCTGGGATTCAGGAGCCTGGTGGACCGGGTGCTGCTGCCCACCACCAACCTGGCCACGGAAATCAAGACGGACCAGAATGTGGCCGCCCTGGTGGTGGTGGAAAGCGCCATCATCGCCGTGGCCGTGATCATCGCCTATGCCATCTGAGTCCGGCACCGGGCGCGGGGCCAGGGATCCCGGGTTCAATTTTGCCTCGGTCCTGCTCTGCGCCTGCATGTTTGCCTCCGGGGCCTGCGGCATCATCCTGGAATATATCCAGGCCAGCCTGGCGTCCATGATCCTGGGCAACGCCTTTGAGCAATGGGCCATGGTCATCGGGCTGATGATGTTCTGGATGGGATTCGGCAGCCTGATCCAGTCCCGGATTCCCAAAACCGGGCTGATCCATACCTTCATCATCATCGAAATCGCTCTGGCCCTGGCCGGGGGCTTCTCCCCGAGCCTGACCTATCTGTCATACGGGTATACGGCCCATTACAGCCTGGTCCTCTACCTGTTCGTCTCCCTCATCGGCATCCTCATCGGCCTGGAGATCCCGGTGATCATCCGGATCAACAACGACTTTTCCAAGGAGTTGTCCACCAACCTGGGCAATATCCTGTCCGCCGATTATATCGGGAGCCTGGCCGGCGCCCTGATCTACGTCTTTATCCTCCTGCGGTTCTTCCCCATTACCGAGGCCGCCTTTCTGACCGCCGGCCTGAACTTTTTCCTGGCCCTGGCCACCTTTGTCTACTTCACCTTCAAAGGGCTGATCCGGAAGAGCCTTCCCCTGACCCTGGTCATGGCCGGCACATTCTGCGCCGTGGTCTACGGTTATGCCAACAACCGGGACTGGCAGATCAGACACGAACAGCCCCTGTACGACGACCCCATCGTCTATTCCAAGACCAGCCAGTACCAGCACATCGTCATCACCCATTACAAGCCCCTGGACGACGTCCGCCTCTTTCTCAACGGCAATCTCCAATTGTCCAGCATTGATGAGGCCAGGTACCATGAATCCCTGGTTCACCCGGCCGTGTCCATGGCGCAGGCCAGGGACCGGGTGCTGATCCTGGGCGGCGGCGACGGTGCCGCCCTGCGGGAGGTGCTGAAATACGACTCGGTCCGGGAAATCACCCTGGTCGACCTGGATCCGGCCATCACCCGGCTGGCCGCCACCCACCCCCTGCTCGTC
>JAKSBM010000345.1 GCA_022361135.1 Desulfobacterales bacterium
AACAGGCCCTTTTGAAAATCATCGAAGGAACCGTTGCCAGCATCCCGCCCAAGGGTGGGCGCAAGCATCCCCAGCAGGATTACGTCAAGGTGGATACCTCCAATATCCTCTTTGTCTGCGGGGGAACCTTCACCGGTCTTGAAAAGTTGGTGGAAAGCCGCCTGACCCAGAAAAGCATGGGCTTTGGTGCCACGATCGCCGAGAAAAAGGATGTGAACATTGGAGAGCTTCTGGGCCAGTTGAAGCCCGAAGACCTGGTGAAGTTCGGGTTGATTCCCGAGTTCCTGGGGCGTCTCCCCGTGATCACTTCCATTGGTGAACTCAATGAGAATTCCCTGGTGAAGATTCTCACCGCGCCCAAGAATGCCCTGGTGAAACAATACCAGGAACTTTTCCGCATGGAAGGGGTGGATCTCAAGTTCACCGACGAAGCCCTGGAAGCCATGGCCAAGGAAGCCGTTACCCGGAAGTCGGGTGCCCGTGGTCTGCGGGCCATCATGGAGGAAACCATGCTGAATATCATGTATGAGATTCCTTCCAAAAAAGATGTCAAGGAATGTGTTGTGGGTGAAGAGGTGGTCCTCAACGGCGAAGACCCCATCCTCTTGTACGAACAGCCCCAAAAACAGGCCTGACCTGAAAAAGGTCGTCGTTCATGATTAATATTTCCAAATTTTTTAATCCGGATGGTTCAGAAAGCGTGAAAAAAACACTCCCCCTCGTTCCCTTGCGGGATACGGTTCTCTACCCCCATGTCACCACATCCGTTTTTGTGGGAAGGGAAAAGTCGATTAAGGCCCTGTCCGAAGCCATGAATGTGGACAAGCGGATTTTCCTGACCACACAAAAGGATGCCGAGGTTCTCAAACCTACCATCCAGGATATTTTCCAGGTGGGAACGGAAGCCAAAATCACCCAATTACTTCGTTTGCCGGATGGTACGGTGAAGGCGCTGGTTGAGGGAGTCGAACGTGGAAAAATCATCAAAATGGACGACGCCGGCGGGCTGCTTTCGGTGGAGTATATCCCGGTGGAAGAAAAGCCCATGCCCGATAGTGTGGCCGAGGCGGCTCTTCGCACCGTCACCGAAGCCTTTCAACACTATGCCAATATCTCCGGCAGTGCATCCAAGAGCTTTTTCAAGGGTCTGGATGCATTGAAGGGGGAACCCTCCCGGTATGCCGATACCATTGCCTCCCAGCTTCCCCTGAAGGTCCACGACAAGCAATCCATTCTGGAATGCCTGGGCAGATGGTTCTGGATTTGAGAGACTTCTTGATGATCGCTGATCGCCAAAACTGGAGCCGCACTGGAGAGATCCAGATCCCCAGTGAGCGGCACCCTGCTTGTCCCCACAGTTACACTCGGCGCCGACCCAGAGAGGGCGAGGTTTCCTTGCGG
>JAKSBM010000867.1 GCA_022361135.1 Desulfobacterales bacterium
ATAGAACCGGGCCCCGGCATCACAAACCATGCCCGCATATTCCAGCACGGCAGAGGCAAAGGGTTTGTTCTTATATACATCCGTAAAAATTCGAACTCCGGCCAAATGTGAGGCCAAGGTCAAAGGCCCACAAACCAATCCCATCATGGCACAATCCAATTCATCCAACCGGGGCTTGGCCAATTTGGCTGCCTCGAACAGGACCGGCCATCGACCATCATCCCGGGTGGGGATGGTTAAACCAGCTTCCTCCGGCGTTTTGTGGGAACAGGGATGACTGGCCACAGAAGGCACATTATCCTCCCACCATTTTAGGTCACAGCCCACAGAATTTGCTTCCACCGACAGGTCAAACAACAAAGGAATCCCATCGGCTTTATAAAGTTCCGCCGTATGGACCACCCCCTTGGCAATCAATTCTGCACTTTGAAGAAATACATCGGCCTTCTCCTCAATGAGAAATGCACAATGAACCCCGGCATAGGGAACCCAGGGCGCAGACGCGGTCCTCTTACCGCGATAGGCATCGATCAACATCTGTTTTGACATCGCTACTGCCTCCTCATTCTTTAAGTAATTCAACAAACCGAATAAAAATAACCCCTTGCCCCACTTTCCATAATACAGGGCAAGGTGGGGGTAAATAGTCCAATGGCCTAATTTTCCATTGACTCCAGATGATTTTTGAATGGTTATGGTCGGATATTTATAATAATTTTTTCCAGGGACGCAGATGGAGCAAAGATTCCCCAAACCATGTTTCGTTTCAAATCCCGGATCGCCTTTAACACATTGCCCGTGAATGCCTCAAGGTAACAGATACCTTCTTTTCCAATACTTCCTTTTCAAAAAAACTGGATTGCAAGGACTGGGCCCGCCAAGATAATACACTGAAAACAAAGTGAATATTGACATTTAGCAACACCACATATAGCATCAAAAAGAATTAGTGAAATAGGGCTCCATCCCCGATCTTCAATTCTTCCCAACAAGAATATCCGGATTTGGAGCTGGCTATGTCCTGTTTTTCATCCCCAAATTCTTCCTGTGGAGGTGCGCTGTGCCCCAGAACATACTCAAAGACAAAAAAATCCTGGTTGTTGACGATGAATGGGATGTCATTGACACCCTGGTGGAGATCCTTTACATGGCCCGGGTGGATGTGGCCCAGGACCATGAGACAGCCCTGGAGAAAATAGACAGCCAATCCTATGACCTGGCCATCCTGGATATCATGGGGGTCAACGGTATGGTTCTCCTGGAACATTGTGTCCGGAAGAACATACCTTCGGTCATGCTCACGGCCAATGCCATGAATCCGGCGGCCCTGATGGAATCCATTGAAAAGGGAGCCATTTCCTACCTTCCCAAGGAACACATGGCAGAGTTGGACGAATTACTTGGTGAATTGTTGGGAGCCCAAAATGATGGAAAGCCCACATGGAAGATTCTGTTTGATAAGTTAGGGGCCCACTTTGATCTGCGATTTGGCAAGGAATGGAAGGCAGAAAACAGGGACTTCTGGGATGAATTCGAGCAGGGCTGGAAAATCAGTCGCGGAATTCAGGAGCGTTTGCGCCACGTACCCGAACTCCGCGACAAGGGAATCTGATGAATTCAATCACAAAAGATTCGAAGGATTCTTTTCTAGTTTGAATCCCATTTTTGCCAATGCAAATTGGCCGCCTCCCATTTATCCTTCACCTTGGGAGTATGCCCCGGTGTCCCAACCGGGATAAAACTTAAGGGGATGATGTGGTTGGGAAGGCCCAGACATTTCTGGACATGGGCCACCCGGTCGGCCAAGGGATATATGGCAGTCCAGGTTGCCCCCAGCCCCAGGGCTTCAGCCGCAATGAGGATATTTTGACAGGCGGCGGAACAATCCTGGATCCAAAGGCTGTTTTCCTCACCTTGGAAAGCCTTTTCCATGTTTCCACAAACCAGAACGGCGGCGGGGGCATTTTTCCCAAAACCGGCATAGGGCAAGCCTTCGGCCAATTGGACAAGCATATCTTTATCATCCACGGCCACAAAGGCCCAGGGTTGGCGATTCCCAGCCGTCGGGGCTGACATCCCAGCCCGGACAAGCGTTTCCAAGGTTTCCTTGGCCACCGGCCCCGGCTGGAATTTCCGAATACTGCAACGGGAATGAAGGACATCAAGTATGGGGTTCTCAGGTATGACAGTCATGGCGTTTTCCTTTCCCGAATTGCGGTTTACAACTTATCCTGGTAGGCACCTGCGGAATAGGTAAGTTCATAACTATTGGAATAAATTTCAATGAGGTTTCCAAAGGGATCTTCGCAATAAACCATGCGATAGGGTTTTTCTCCGGGGTAATATTCACGTACCGGCATGCGCTGTTTACCGCCATGCTCCACGATTTTTTGGGCCAGTCCCTCCACATCGGGATCCTGGACACAGAAATGGAAGACACCGGTTTTCCAGTATTCAAAATTATTTTCCGGATTTTCACTGTTACGGAATTCAAACAGCTCCACACCGATTTTATCCCCGGTGGAAAGGTGGGCAATTTTAAAGGATCCCCAGCCTTTGCCAAAGACATCATCGCACATGACGCCGATGGCGGAATCATCTGAAACAATTTCAGTGGGGGGCATGATCACGTACCAGCCCAGCACCTTGGTATAAAATTCAACGGCGGCTTCCAGGTCGGGCACGGAAATGCCAATGTGGGAAAATGTTCTTGGATATGTCATGGTATAACTCCTTTGTTTAATATTGTGTTCACGACACGTTCTCACGTGCCATGACTATAGGTATCCCTTTTTACCCATACAAGAAGGCACTTTTCCGGACGCTGCGCACCTTTTGGTAGGTTTCGGGGGATTTCAAGGGGATGGGGCTTTCACTTTTTTTATGTTTCGCCACATCCCCCATATTCAATCAATACAGAATCAGTTTCCACGGATCGTCCGCACATGTTTCCAGAAAAAGAGCAGGACAATAAAAGAAACAACCCCGCCGCTGATGTTACTGGTCAGGGCCGGCAGATTGAATCCAATCTTTGCCTGGAGGAGAAATGCCACGGTGACCGCAGTCATGAATGTGGCCGGCAGGCTGCATATCCAATGATTTTTCCCATTTTTGGCCAGGAACATGGCCGAGGCCCAGAGAACCAGCATGGCCAGGGTCTGGTTGGACCAACCAAAGTATCGCCAGATCACGCTGAAATCCTGGGTGGAAACCAGCCAGGCCAATGCAAAGAGGGGAA
>JAKSBM010000017.1 GCA_022361135.1 Desulfobacterales bacterium
CACCTTCCAGGCCGGCAGGTCCGGGGAGTTCGCCGCCTACGGCCTGGCTGCGAACCTGACGGAGCTCGGCTTCTCCCTGGGCCGCATGAAGACCGGCACCCCGCCGCGCCTCAACCGGCACACCATCGACTTCGACCGGTTCACCCCCCACTGGGCGGACGAAAAGGCGCGCCCCTTCTCATTCTCCACGAAGTCGGTGAATCCCGAACAGCTCCCCAGCTTCATGGGCCACACCACCGAGAGGAGCCGGGCGATCGTCATGGAGAACCTGGACCGCTCCCCCCTCTACAGCGGGACCATCCGGGGCGTCTCCGCCCGCTACTGTCCCTCCTTCGAGGACAAGGCCGTCAAGTTCCCGGACCGCACCACCCACCACGTGATCCTCCAGCCGGAGGGCTACGACACCGACGAGATCTACGCCAGCGGCCTTGGCAACAGCCTGCCCATGGACGTCCAGGTCCCCTTCGTCCGCTCCGTTCCGGGGCTGGAGGAGGCGGAGATCATGCGCCCCGCCTACGCCATCGAGTACGACTTCCTGGATCCCCTCCAGCTCCGCCAGACCCTGGAGACCAAGAGGGTCGCGGGTCTCTACATGGCCGGGCAGGTGAACGGCACCTCCGGTTACGAGGAGGCGGCGGCCCAGGGGCTCTGGGCCGGCATCAACGCGGCGTGCCGGGTCCAGGAGCGCCCCCCCTTCATCCTGGACCGCTCCCAGGCCTACATGGGGGTGATGGTGGACGACCTGGTCACCCGGGGCACCCAGGAGCCCTACCGCATGTTCACCTCACGGGCGGAATACCGCCTCCTGCTCCGGGAGGACAATGCCGACCTGAGACTGGCTGAACTGGCCTGCGACTACGGCCTGGTCACCCCGGAAGCCCTGGCCTTTACCCGGGAAATCACCCGCCAGACCCAGTCGGAAATCATCCGGGTGAAAAGGGAAGTGATCAAACCCACGGACAGGGTCAACGCCTTTTTGTCCGCCCACAAGACCAACCCCATCACCACCGGGGTGAAGATGGAACAGCTGCTGAAGCGGGCGGAACTCAGCTACCCCATCCTCAAGGAAATCTCCCCGGCACCGGAGCCCATCCACACCCGGGCGGAAAAACAGGTGGAAATCGAAATCAAATACGAAGGCTATATCAAGCGCCAGCTCAATGAGATCAAAAAATTCAAGGATCTGGAAAAGATCAAGATCCCGGACAACTTTGACTATGACCAGGCCCACGGACTTTCCAACGAAATCCGTGAAAAACTGGTGCGGATCCAGCCCAAATCCCTGGGCCAGGCCTCCCGGACGGACGGCATGACCCCGGCGGCCATATCCGTCCTCATGGTTGCCATTGCAGCGGGCAAAGCCCCCAAGGACTCCCCGGAGAAGTGATGGGAGTCCCCCTTGACTTGTGGAGGGGCTGGCTTATCATTTTTTTATTCTCTACGTTAAAACTTAGTAAAAGGACAGAACCATGGCCGATGATTACTACAGCATACTGGGGGTGAGCAAAACCGCCAGTGCAGGCGAAATCAAGAAAGCCTATCGGAAGCTGGCGTTGAAATACCACCCCGATAAAACCAAGGGCGACAAAGCCCTTGAAGATAAATTCAAAAAAATCTCCGAAGCCTATGCCGTACTCAGCGATCCGGAAAAACGGAACCAGTACGACACCTACGGCTCTGCCGATTTCCAGCAGAGATTCTCCCAGGAAGACATCTTCCGGAACTTCGATTTGGGGGACATCCTCAAGGAGTTTGGTTTCGGCGGAGGCGCCTTTGGCGGCGGTCCCCGGAGACGGAGCTTTTCCGGCGGGGGCGGCAACCCCTTTTTCCAGAACATGGGCGGGGGCGGATTCCACCAGCATCAGCAGCAACCCCGGACCCCGGGAAAAAACCTGGAATATGAAATCCCCCTCACCGTGGAAGAATTGATCCAGGGCACCAAAAAGACCATCACCATCAGCCAGGGCGGCACAGCCAAGGCCGTGGAGGTCAAAATTCCCAAGGGACTGACCCAGGGGAAAAAGATCCGCCTGGCCGGCAAGGGCGAACCCAGCCCCAACGGCGGCACCACCGGACACCTTTATATTAAGTCCGCCCCCATCAACAGCCCGACCATTACCATTGAGGGCAACGATATTTTACTCACCCGGGAGGTGCTTTTGACCCAGGCTCTGCTGGGAGACAAGGTGGAAATCACCACCCCTGGGGGCAAAACCATGAACCTGACATTGCCCCCGGGAATCCAGCATAAAGCCAAGATGCGACTGACCGGCCACGGGATCCCCCACATGAAAGGAAATGGTTGCGGAGATCTCTATGTTGTGGTTAGTATAAAGATGCCAAAAGAGTTAACTGAAGCACAAATCCAATTAATCAAAGACCTTAAAAACACAGGACTATAACCCACCATGCCCGAATTTATTCCCCTTATTTCCGAAGAAGAAATCAAAGCCAAAGTCAAAGAAATCGGAAAACGGATTTCCGAAGACTACAAGGATAAGGACCTGGTGCTGGTGGGCATCCTCAAGGGTTCATTCATTTTCCTGGCCGATCTGACCCGCCAGATCACCGTGGACCACGAAATTGATCTCATTGGGGCCTCCTCTTACGACGGCCTTGCCTCCACCGGCCAGATCGTTTTCACCAAACAGCCCGACCTGGAACTCAAGGGCCGGGACGTCATTCTGGTGGAGGACATCGTCGACACCGGAAGAACCCTGGTGAAAATCGTGGAATTCGTTAAACTGCTCAACCCCAACTCCGTTTCCATCTGTACCCTCATCGACAAAAAAGAGCGTCGGGAGCAGGATCTGCATGTGGATTACGGCTGTTTTTCCCTTGAAAAAGGCTTCCTTGTCGGCTATGGACTGGACTATAATGAACAATACAGGAATCTGCCTGCAATCTTTGATTTAAAATTGTAAAACCGGGAGAAGCAAAATGATCATCACCTGCGAGGAATGCTCTACCCGCTTTAATTTGGATGAAGCCCTCCTCAAGCCCGAGGGATCCAAGGTAAGGTGCAGTCGCTGTAAAAGCGTGTTTACAGCCGTTCCACCCCAGAGCGAACCCGTCATTGAACTCTCAGACCCTGCGCCACCGTCCTTTACCGGTGATGATCCCCCCGACCCAGATACCCTTCCCCGGGAAGGTGCCCCGTCCCCGGAACCCGGGGACCTGGACTTTGAATTTGAATTCGAAGATCCCAATGCCCTGGACATCGAAGCCGAAGGCGACTCGGAAGATCCCCACGCCATTCCCACCTTTGACGTGTCGGATTTCCACGATTTATCCGAGGAGCCCTCCCCCACACCGGGAAAACCCACGGCGGAAGCCACCCTGGATTCCAATTCCATCGACATTGAAATCCAATTTGACGATCCGGAATCAGAAGAAGAAACCGAAGCCGACCACCCTGAACCGGAAACGGCCCCGGCCGAACCGGAGATGGAATTTCCCGAAATGGAATTCCCGGAGCCCGAAGAAACAAAAGAAGAGCCCCCAGCCCCCGTGGCGGATCCGGAACCGGAAACCCCGGATGCCAATTTTGATTTTGGGGATGATGCCCTTTCCTTTGATGATGACTTCCTCTCGGACACGGAAAATTCCGACGATTCAGACCCCTTCCCGGACATTGAAATGGAAGAGTTTGATCTGGGAGAAGAGTTGCCCAAGGCCAGGGATGCCGAAGCCGATCTGTTTGACCTGCCCGAAGACTCGGATGAAGACGGTGAAATGGCCCTGCCCGATATGATGGCGGACCCAGACTTGGAAGCCGACGAAATGGATCCATCGGACGAGCCGGAAGAAGCCATCCCCGATTTGGATGCCGGTCCGGAATTCACCGAAGAATTGGAAGTGGCAGAAGAAGAGGTTTCCCTGTCCGAAATGGGAACCGCCATTGAGGCGGAATCCGACGAAGACCCCGGCCTCCCCGACATGGCCTTTGACAATGATGTGAAAAAAGACTTCTTTGACATGGGCGAAGAAGAAGACAGCCCGGAATCCTTTCCCGAAGATGACATGGAAATTCCCGAATCCCTGGCCAACCTGGAATTGGACATGAATGGGGATGCGGATTCCAGCGGCATGGCCGACGCCCCCCTCCCCGCCCCGGTGGAAATCCCCCGGGAGGAGGAAGACTTTTCCCAGGTGGAAGACCCCACCGTGGAATCATCACCGGATGGAGCCTTTTCCGACTTCACCCCGGAGCCGGAACCCCAAGAGGTCTCCCCGGAACCCCAGGCCGAAGAAATCATCCCCCCCACGGAATCCGATGAAACCATGGATTCCTGGGAGGAGGCCCACAAGGCCACCGCCTTTGAATTTCTGGACCAGGCAATGAAAGGCAAACCCCGGGAAGATTCCCCGGAACCAGAAATGGACGCCCCGGAACCCATGGATCCCGAAACCACCGATTCCGGGGAAGAAATAACGCCCCCGGCAGAGTCTTTCAACGACCTTGGAGAAGCCACGCCCCTGTCGGATATGGATCTGGAAGAAAACGATTTTTCAGATTATGACACCGTCCTGGAACAGGACACCTCCCCGGCCCCGGCCATCCCCGTTCCCGAGGATGAACTTCCCCCCCTCCCGGAGGGCCTGGAAACCGAAGAGATCCATTTTGAAACCCCGCCCTCCAAGGCCCCCGTGACCGTTGATGAGCCCCCGGCTATCCCCGAAGAGGAGTCCCAAACCCAAGAACCACCGCCCCTGCCACCCCGCACCAGCCCCTTGATTGAAAAGGCCGGCCTGGACCAGGAGCCCCCGGCCAAAAAACACCGGAAGAAAATGGGCATGGGTGCCCCCATCAAAGTCCTGGCCACCCTCTTTTTCCTTTTGGTGGCCGTATACGTGGTCAACCTCATGGCCGGACTCAAGCTCCCCCTGGTGTCCGAGATTAAAATTCCCATGGTGGAACAGCTCCTGAAGAAGGAAACCGAACCCGCCGTGGAAATCCCCAATCCCAGGCCGGACCAGAAAACCGTCATCGGCCGCTTTGTGACCAATGATTCCACCGGAGACCTGTTCATCATCACCGGCCAGGTGGAGAACCCCTCCACCATCCATTACACCGATATCCAGGTGAAGGGCACCCTGCTCAAGGCCGGTAAGGTGGCCGCCGTCAGCCAGGTGGCCTTCTGCGGCAACATCATCTCCGAAGAGGTCCTCAAGTCCGGCAACATTGCCGATATCACGGCCCAACTCACCGTCCCGGCAGGAATTTCAACCAATGCCCATGCCGCCCCCGGCGCAACGGTTCCCTTTATGCTGGTTTTCTCGGATTTGCCGGAAGACCTGAAAAATTTCACCGTTGAGGTGGCAAATTTCAAAAAAAGGAATAAAAATTAAAAAATCATTTGACAGGTCCAAAATTCAATGGTACCTTGTCTGAGTTTTTTGGCGACGTAGCTCAGTTGGTCAGAGCATGCGGCTCATATCCGCAGGGTCCGGAGTTCAAATCTCTGCGTCGCTACCAGATAATAAAAGCCCCTGAAACGCTTTAGTTTCAGGGGCTTTTTGTATTTCGGGTTAGGTGTTTTAGCCGTTTGGTACACTTTGGTACACGAGGCCAAACATGAGGTACCTGCAACAGCGGACTTCGGGGTATGACTTCCCAACACGACCCCAGCCCCTCCACCCAAAACCCGGCCACTGATTCATCCCCCCAAAAAGCCCTTCCATGGGCACGCCTCCCCCATACCACTGGAACTTGCTAGAGAGTCTCCAATTCCAAAGCAACCCAACAGCCAAAATACCCTTCCTCTCCTTGACCTGTCTAAGGCTTCATACCCTATGATTCAAAATATTCACGTGGTATTTTCACCATGCCCAACACAATGGAAAAAAGGAGATGGCCGATGACATTGGAAATCAGGCAAACCACCCCGGGCGATTTAAACGATATTTTGCAAGTTCAAAAAGCGGCATTTGGAAACATTAAGGAAGCCGAGCTGACACAGGACCTATTGAATGACCCCACTGCAGAACCACGGCTTTCCTTACTGGCAGAGAAGGATGGTGAAGTCGTGGGGCATATCCTGTTCACGGCGGTTCATATTCCAGAATCCGACCTTGCTTGCTCCATCCTTGCGCCCCTGGCTGTGGTTCCCAAAGCGCAGGACCAAGGTGTTGGCGGCAAACTCATTGGTGCGGGCCTTGACGCACTGAAGGCATCCGGGGTCCATCTCGTCTTTGTGCTGGGGCACCCGTCCTATTATCCGAAATTTGGCTTTATTCCCGTACGGCCCCTTGCCATTGATGCGCCATATCCCATCCCCCATGAACATTGGGATGCGTGGATGTTCCAGGCTTTAAATCAAGCCCCCCTTTCGTCCGTGGCCAGCACCCTTGTTGTCTCGGACGCCTTATCCAGACCCCAGCATTGGCAGGAATAGATTGGCAAACGGAGTTCCAACTGTTCAAACCGGCAATAATCCCATAGGATGAAAGGGGTTTTAACCCTGCCCTGTCCAGGCCAAAACCGTATGAATCCAGGAGATAAGGCAATCACCATGTATACCGTCGGCAAATTAGCCAAAAAATTCGGATTATCCCGAAGCACGCTCCTCTATTATGATTCCATTGGATTGCTGCACCCGAGCCACCACGTCAAAGGCGAATACCGTCACTACTCCGAATCGGATGCAAATACATTAAGGCGCATCTGCATGTACCGGGACGTGGGGGTCAGCCTGAAAAACATCAAACATATCCTCAACGCGCAAACCCCGTCGGCCACGGCCGAGGTGCTGGAGGATCGCCTCCTTGAGTTAAATGAAGAAGTGGCATCCTTGCAACACCAGCAGCGGATCATTGCCGGACTCTTGAGCAAATCCACGCTGCCTGAAAACATGGACGCAACCACATGGACAACCATGTTCCAGGAAGCAGGATTCAACACCGAGGAAATGCGCCAATGGCATGCTGAATTTGAGCGCATGAGCCCGGAGGATCATACCCAGTTCCTGGAAATCCTTCACATGCCCAAAAAAGAAATTGAAATGATTCGTTCTTGGGCAGCGGCTCCCCAGTCCATTTTGCAACTCAAGCTGGCGTCGGAAGAATTCATGTCCACATTTTTTCGTATTTACGAACAATTGGATAGAAAGGGCCCCGGAAATTACGGCACCACGCAACGGGCCTTGCAGTTTTGTGGCGGTTTACCGGAAAATCCAAAACTCCTCGACATTGGCTGCGGCAGCGGGGCCAATGCCGTCGACCTTGCCCGCATGGGCACGGCAACCATCACCGCCATTGATATATATGAGCCCTATGTTGTGGAAACAAGGAACAAGGCGATTGCCTCGGGCGTGGCCGAGCAAGTTAAGGCCCAACGGGCCGACATGGCCAAGCTGCCGTTCTCCCCCGGATCCTTTGACATCATCTGGTCCGAGGGCGCAGCCTATATCATGGGATTTGACGCGGCCCTGGCATATTGGAAACAATTCATGGCACCACGGGGATATCTTGTGGTGAGTGAGGCGGTCTGGCTCCCCGCCAATTCCCACCATGGGAAGCCCCGGGATTTGAAACAATTCTGGCAGGAAGCCTACCCCAAAATGCGAAACACCGGGGAAAACCTCAATGCCATCGGCAAACAGGGATATAAGGTATTGGGGAATTTCATTATTCCCCAGGACCATTGGGATGAATTCTACAATACCCTGGAAGCCCATGTGGCACATCTTCCAAAAACGATTTTAAACCGCCCCTATGCAGAAGAAATTCTGGCGTTGATCCATCGGGAAATCCAACTTTACAGAAAATACCGCGGCCACTATGGATACGAATTTTATATCATGCAAGGGGCATAGCATTCGTCCGCCATGGCATGGATAATACGGCCAATGTGCGGGTCTTTTGGGCCCACCCGCCGGAATCCCCCCTGTGCCCCGACATGGTCCCCCAATCACACATCCTGGATTTTTTGATTTTCCGGTCCAGAGGATCCAGCCCCGTGGCAGCCCATCCGGGCAGGCCAAACCCAAAACATGGCCCTGCCCGCATGGGCTCCCCTTTTCATGCCCACCATTATTTCACCCCAATGGACAAATCCCCCCCGGTAGAACTTGACTTTCTGGATTCAAACCCCAATTTATGGTACAAATTTGAAATCCCAATACACCTTTCTAGGAGATCCAATGTCAGGTCTATATGAAATTTACGTAAAAGATCACTTTGCAGCCGCCCACGCCCTCAAGGGCTACGACGGAAACTGCTCCAAACTCCACGGCCACAACTGGATTGTGGAAGCCTATATCCATTGCACCAAGCTGAATCAACTGGGTATCGGCATCGATTTCAGGGATGTAAAAAAGGTGGTGAAGGATGTCCTTGAAAAGCTGGACCACACCAACCTCAACGAGGTGGCCGAGTTCGGCAGCATCAACCCCACCTCGGAGAACATCTCCAAGTTCCTTTACATGGAACTCTCCCGCCGGTTGAACACCGAGCACATCCAGGTGCACAAGATCACCGTATTCGAAAGCCCGGGCTGCGGCTCCTCCTACCAGGAAGTCTAATGGGCCTTTCCATCTGCGAAATATTCCACAGCCTCCAGGGGGAATCCACCCATGCCGGACGCCCCTGCATCTTTGTCCGCCTATCCCAATGCAATCTGAACTGCTGCTGGTGCGACACCCAATATGCCCGCACCGACGAAGAAGGCATGTTCATGGAATTGGACACCATCCTGGAAAAAGTGGCGGCCTTTGATTGCAATCTGGTGGAAATCACAGGGGGGGAACCCCTGCTCCAGGACCAGACCCCGGAACTCATCTCCCGACTTCTACAGGCGGGGTATGAGGTCCTTTTGGAAACCAACGGCAGCCAGGACATCCAACCGGTGGACCCGGCCTGCACCCGGATCCTGGACATCAAATGCCCGGGCAGCGGTGAGGGGGACTCCTTCCTCTGGTCCAACCTGGACATCCTGGGCCCCGGGGATGAAATCAAATTTGTGGTGGGCAGCCGGGAGGACTATGAATTTGCCCGCACCGTGATCACCCGGAAACTGGACCGGATTTCGGGGAAAAAAATCCACCTGTCTCCCGTCTTTGGAAACATCACCCCCCAGACCCTGGCCCAATGGATCATCCAAGATAATCTCAAGGCAAGACTCTCCCTTCAGCAACACAAACTCATCTGGCATCCGGATCAACGAGGAGTATAAATCATGACGAAAAAAGCGGTTGTGCTGTCCTCCGGCGGCATCGACTCCACCACAGCCATGGCCATGGCCAAGGACGCGGGGTTTGAGGTTTACAGCCTCTCCTTCCGCTACGGCCAGCGGCACAGCGTGGAGCTGGACTGTTCAAAAAAAGTGGCCGCCCACCTGGGGGCCAGTGACCATAAGATCATCGACATCGACCTGCGGCAATTCGGCGGATCCGCCCTCACCGCAGACATTGACGTGCCCAAGCATGAACGGGCCGAAGAGTTGGACGACACCGAGGTCCCCATCACCTATGTCCCGGCCCGGAACACCATCTTCCTCTCCTATGCCATGGCCTGGGCCGAGGTTCTCAAGGCCACGGCCATTTACATCGGCGTCACGGCCGTGGATTTTTCCGGCTACCCCGACTGCCGCCCGGATTTCATCCAGGCCTTTGAAACCATGGCCAACCTGGCCACGGTCACCGGCCGCACCGGCGAAGCCCCCATGGAAATCCACACCCCCCTCATTGAGCTTTCCAAGGGGGAAATCATCCGGGCCGGCCACGACCTGGGCGTGGACTATGGGCTGACCATCTCCTGCTACGACCCCGACCACCGGGGCCGCTCCTGCGGAGGCTGCGATTCCTGCCTCCACCGCATTAAGGGCTTTGAAGAGGCCGGTATCCCCGACCCC
>JAKSBM010000111.1 GCA_022361135.1 Desulfobacterales bacterium
ATCTCCTTTTCCCTGGCCCTGTTCACAAACTACCTATTGCGTTATCCCATCAACCGGGTCACCCTCTTTGCCCTCATCCTCTCCCTGGGCTTGGTGGTGGATGACCCCCTCACCAATGTGGACAATATTCAGCGCCACATTAAATCCGGTGTTCAAAAACCCTTTCAAGCCACCTTGGCAGCGGTTTCAGAGGTTCTCCCCCCGGTACTCATGTCCACCCTGGCCATCATTGTCTGTTTCACCCCGCTTTTTTTCATCACCGGAATGATGGGACCTTACATGGGCCCCATGGCCGTCAATGTTCCCCTCACGGTGACCTTTTCAACACTCTGTGCCCTCACCGTGGTTCCCTGGGTGAGTTATCACCTGTTGAAAAGCCAAAAAACCGATGTTCAAAACTCTGTTCAAAACCCAAATAAAACCCCGAATACCAAGGGGTCCAGAATTTATAAAAAACTGCTCACCCCCTTCCTGGAAAACCGAAGCTGGCGATGGGGGCTGGTGGGTATCATTCTATTCATGCTGGCCGGATCCGCCGGGTTGGGACTTTTCCGACTGGTGCCCTTGAAATTGCTCCCCTTTGACAATAAAAACGAATTCCAAATCCTCCTGGACCTTCCCG
Organism: Desulfobacterales bacterium; assembly: GCA_022361135.1. The sequence goes on from JAKSBM010000111.1 coordinate 623, forward strand.
AGGGGACGGCCCTGGAACAAACCGACCGGGTGGTGCGGGAATTTGAAACCTACCTGAGACAGGTCAACGAAGTCACCCATTTCGTTTCCTATACGGGCACGGCATCCCCCATGGATTTCAACGGCATGGTCCGCCATTATTTCATCCGAAACGGCAGCCACCTGGCCGATATCCGGGTGAACCTGGCCCATAAAAGCCGACGGGAACAACAAAGCCACACCATTTTACTCCGGTTGAGAACGGACCTGGAAGCCCTGGCCAAGGCCCATGGGGCCAGCCTGGCCCTGGTGGAGGTTCCCCCGGGGCCGCCGGTTCTGTCCACCCTGGTGGCCGAAGTCTATGGCCGGGCCGACATGAATTATGATCAATTGTTGAAAAATGCAGAAAAGGTAAAGGCCGTCATGGCATCGGAGGCCTTTGTCACCGATGTGGATATCATGGCCGAAAGCCCCAGCCCCCGGTTGAATTTGAAGATTGACCGGGAAAAAGCCGCCCTCCACGGCATCAAGACCCGGGAGGTTTTGAACACCCTGAAAACGGCCATGGGGGGCAGCACACCGGCCAGCCTCCATCTGGATTCCGAACGCCAGCCCCTCTGGATCAAACTCATCCTCCCCCGGGCCCTGAGATCGGACATGGAAGCGGTGACCAATATCCCGGTGCGGGCCGCCAATGGGGCCCTCATCCCCCTGGGCGAGCTGGCCCGGGTGGAAAGTACGGTCAATGAAACGCCCATCTACCATAAAAACCTGGAACCCGTGGTATATGTGCTGGGAGAAATGGCAGGACGGGCACCGGGGGAGGCAGTTCTTGACATCCAAAACCGGTTGAAAACCGCCAACCTTGACCCGGGAATCCGGGTGAGTTTCTCCGGGGAAGGGGAGTGGAAAATTACCCTGCGGGTTTTCAGGGACATGGGACTGGCCTTTGCCGCCGCCCTGGTGGGGATCTATTTCATCCTGGTCATGAACACAGGCTCCTATTTCATGCCCCTGCTCATCATGATGGCCATCCCCTTGACCATCCTGGGGATCATGCCGGGATTTTTTATTTTGAACCTGTTCACCGATTCCGTGGGGGGATTTGCCGATCCTGTATTTTTCACGGCCACCTCCATGATCGGAATGATTGCCCTGGGGGGAATTGTGATCCGGAATTCCCTGGTCCTCATTGAATTCATCCAGGACGCCCGGAACCAGGGCATGGAATTCACCCAGGCCATCCTGGCATCGGGTACGGCCCGCATGCGGCCCATCTTACTCACGGCGCTGACCACGGCCATAGGGGCCTTTCCCATCACCCTGGATCCGGTCTTTTCCGGCCTGGCCTGGGCCCTGATCTTCGGCCTATTTGCATCCACCCTCTTCACCCTGGTGGTGATTCCGGTGACCTATTTTGCCATTTACCATAAGAAAGGAGTTTAACCATGCGCATCGAATATATCATCCGTGCCATTGCCGGCAGTTTTATTCTCATTTCCCTTTTCCTGGGCTATCGGGTCTCTCCCTATTGGTATCTGTTTACCGCATTTGTGGGGGTCAATCTGCTCCAGTCCGCATTCACCGGTTTCTGCCCCATGGAAATTTTTCTCCAAAAACTGCTCAAGCGCCAGGCATAAAAAAAGGCGGCCCGGGAAATTCCCGGGCCGCCTTGAATGGTATTATCAACCAGAGTTTCTGGTGTTATCCGGTCATACCGGTAACGGGCAGGCAGATGGTTCCGTTTTCATCCACAATTCCCGAATCGGGCAGGGCAAATTCGATGTCCATGGCCTTGTAGTATTCCCTGTCATAGGGCAGGAGGGAAACATACCATTGCCCCTCCTGTTCAAAAAGGGTGGAGGCCAGGCCGAAATCCACTTCTCCCAGGGAGGTCCGAATGATGTAGAGGGGGATTTCACGGCCGGAACATTGCTGGCGAACGGCCGAGGCAATGTCCACCACCATGGGGGCGGTGATGGGGTTTTCCCCATTGATCCCGTCCTGGCAGGGCAGACCGGCGGCGTAAATGTGGTGGAACTTCATTTCCCCCCGGCGCAGGGCCCGGGCCAGCTTCACCATTTCATGGGGGTGATTGTTTACCCCGGAGAGCAGGGGGACATTGGCATAGATATCAATGCCGGTGGCGGCCCATTCAGAGGCCGTGCGAACCTGTTCTTCCCCCACCTGTTCGGAACGGCACCACCAGGTTTCCAATTCCACCCGGAAGGGGCTGGCCACGGAGGTATCCTGCCATTCCAGAATCATATCAATCCAGTCCCAGGACCAGAGGTCGATTTCCTTCCAAAAATTGGGGGCGGATATGCGCACGGCCTGGATGCCTTCCTGGGCCTTGAGAACCTCCAGCCAGGACTCCAGGGCCTGGGGATCGGCCGGGTTCACTCCGTGGAGGATCACATCGGTGATTTTGGGATGGGTTTCCAGGTAGGCAAAATCCGGCAGGGTTTCCCCCACCTGGATTTCCAGCCGGGTTTTATGGGTTCTGAACATGGCCTGGTCCTCCAGGGCATCGATCCAGCCCGGAACCAGGGCTTCAAACCCATTGTCAAAATCCAGCAGATTATCCAGGGCCACGGTTCCGGGCAATTCCGGGCAGGCCAATCCCCGGGCACGGCTGTGGGAAGCGTCGTTGCCCAGGACCAGGGGAAGGCCGGCAATGGCCTCTCCGGCCTGGGCCATCATCTTCACATCCAGGGTGCCTTCGGCATTGTCCCGGACATGGGGAAGGTTTTCCCCGGCCGGGGTAAAGGCGTCAAAGTATTCCCGGGTATAGGGGGTTCGGATCCAGATATTCCGATTGTCTTCGGCATCATCCTCCACGATCCATCCCGATGAATTCCACTCGATTTTTCCCAGGGAGGTGGCGGTGCACAACTTGGGAATGGCCCGGTCGGACAGGTGGGCCCGCAGGTAGAGGTGGGCATTGACGGCCTGGGAGATATCGGTCCAATACCGACGGGTACCGTGGATGGGGTGGCAGGGGGTGAATATATAATAGATTTCAACACCGGCCCGGCGAAGCTGGGAAAAGAGCTTGCGCAGGGATTTTCCATCGGCATTCACCCCCTCTAAAAAGGGGGTCTGAAGATAGACCCGGATGCCCGCATGGGTGAGTTTGGAAATCACCTCCAGGCTCTGGATGGAGACCTCGTGGTTGTGGAGAAAATGGAGGCCGATTTCCAGCCGTTTTCCCATCTGGCGGTATTCCCCGTGGATTTCAATAAGATACTCCAGAAGTTCCCCGCCATTGTCCAAAAAGAGTTGGGGATAATAGGAAACCGACCGGGTGGCGATGCGGACCACGTCCACATGGTCCACGGTCATCAATCCCTGGAGGGAGACGGCCAGGTTCAACCGGTGGTAGAGGGGTTCCCCCCCGGTGATTAAAACTTCCTGGATCCGGCTGTCCGCCCCCACCCGGGCCACGGCATCCTGGATCTGATCCATGCCCGGACATTCCTCCTGGCGCAGATCCTTGTGTTTCCTGAAACAGAATCGACAATAGACCGGACATTGCATGGTGATGAGGAAGATGGCCCGGTTCTGGTACATCTGCTCCACCACCCCGTTTTTGAAATGGCCCTCGAAGGTCATGTCGTGGCCGCAGGGATCCAATTCCCCTTCAAAGGGCAGGTATTGGGTGGCCACGGGGGCGGATATCATGGCCTGGCGCAGGGCATGGTGGGACAGGCGCACGGGATATTGTTCCATGACCGCCCCCACCTGGCGATCCAGGGGCATGGGGATCAACTTGGAAAGCAGGGCCGGGCTTTTCACGGAGATGGGATCGTTATAACTCTCCGTACCGGGCCAGAACATTTCCATGAGATGGTAGACATACACATGGGGCAGCTTAAATCCATTGATGCGTACATTGGTGGGTTTGTCGTCCGGGGCCGAGGCGGCAATGGTTTCCAAAAGACGGCGGAGGTCCTTGAAAAATCCCCGGGGATTGTCCCGGTGCCCACTGGCCCGCATGATGGCACGGAACCGATTTTCGGGTTTGCATTTTTTAAAGAGACGGCCGACCCGGCGGCCGAGGAGTCTGCGATGGCCATAGGTTTCAAAAAAGGCCTGGCTGGCCTGGTAGAGTTGAGGCAGCTCAACACCTTGGGTGTTCATATATATTACTTCCCTTGTCTGTCTAAAACGATAATTTCGGGCTGGTGAATCAGCGGGGGGTGAAAATCACGATCAAGGACCTTGCCCGTCCATTGATCCCGCGCAATGCGTGGGGAATGGAGGAATCAAAATAGAGACTATCTCCTTGTTCCAGTCTATAGGTTTTTTCCGCGGTTCTAAACTCCAGGGTACCCTCCAGAATATAATGAAATTCCTCCCCCTTGTGGTCGTTGAATAAAAGGGCGTCGTCATTATTGCGCTCTTCGATTTCCACTACAAAGGGCTCCATCTGCTTACCCACCATGGGGTAGGCCAGGGATTCCCATTTATAACCAATGCGGCTTTCATTCTGGTTGTGGAAGGGTTTTCTAACACTGTAGCGATCGTCTTTTCGAACCACCACAATGCGATCTTCCATGTTCTGGTCCCGGAAAAAATGGGATATTTTAACCCCCAATGCCGTGGATATTTTAATCAATGTGGCAATGGGCGGGGCGGCAATATTATTTTCGATTTGGGAGAGTAAGGGTTTGGAAAGGCCGGTTAGGTCTGAAACTTCCTGAAGGGTGAGTGCCCGTTGTTTCCGAAGGCTTCGAATCTTATTACCCAGGTTCAGCGCAGCAACTTCTTCCTTAACTTTGGTTTCCATCCGGGCCATTCGTTTCCCTTTCCTCCTTGGGGGTTAATTTTATAATACTCAAAAAAGGTTTAACATGGTGAAACTTTTTCTTCAAGTATTCCCATGCCTTCCACAGCCATTTGTGGGATCCCCCTCGGCCACCATCTGCCCCAGCAGGGCCCGCTCTTCCGCAAGGGGAAGGCGTCCGGTCATGTGAACCGTGGCCACCAGGGTCCCCTGGGGATTGAAAAATTCCCCCCGTGCCTCTGCCCGGCCATTTTCCCCCACATGGGTCAAAACCACGTCACAGGTAATGGTCTGGTTAAAATAAACCGGTCGAATGAACTTAAAATCCATGCCCGTGGCCAGCCATCCCACCTGGCCGCCGAATTCACAGATCATTCCCCCCACCAGGAGGCCGTGGCAGATCAAACCGTCAAAGCCTTTGCCGTCGCTCCACCGGCTATCGTAGTGGACGGGATTATAATCCCGGGTCAACGCCCCAAAGGCCTGGGTTTCATCCTGGGTAAAGGTCCGGGTGAATGTAAACCGGTCACCGGTTTTCAGGCCGGTCACCGCCTGGGGTCGAAATGCCTCCTGCCGGGTGGTACCATCGTCCATGCTCAGCTCCTTGGTAAGGGGTTGTCCTTCCTATGCATACACGAGATTGGACCGGGGATCACACCTTTTATTTAATTCTGTTCCCCCCGGGCCAGGGCGCCTGCGGTTCCCAGGCTCCGGTCATAGGAGCGGGTCTGGGCCAGGAAATTGGCCATAAGGGATTCGGGAACCGGGGAGGTGGATATGGACGCCTGGGCCATGGGGTTCACGGCCTTTCCATTTTTCTTCATGCGAAAACAGAGGTGGTAGCCGGTGGCCAAACCGGTTTTCCCCACATATCCAATGATATCCCCCTGGGTGACCCGTCGGCTTCGCTTCATTCCCTTGGCAAATTTATTCATGTGAAAATAGGAGGTTTCATATCCGTTTTTATGGCGGACAACGATGAACCGGCCGGCATCCTTCCCATATCCCATGCGGATGATGCTGCCGTCGGCCACGGCCTTGATGGGGGTATTTCTGGGGGCGGCGTAATCAATGCCCAAATGGGCCCTGTACTTCTTTAAAATGGGATGAAACCGGCGTTTGCTGAACTTTGAAGAAATCCGGGAATAATTCACCGGGGATTTCAAAAAGGCCTTGCGCAGGGAGTTCCCCCGGCCGTCGTAATAGCTCCCCTTGCCCGGGATCTCTTCAAAATAATAGGCCTGGTAATTGCGGCCCCTATTGGTAAATGTGGCGGCCAGGATCCGTTCATAGCCAAAGAACTTCCCATCCCTGTATTTTTTTTCCACCAGAAGCCCCAGGGTATCTCCGGGCTTTATATCCCGGGTAAAATCAATATCCCAGGCAAAGATATCCGCCAGCTTCCAGGCCAGTTTATGGGTCTCCCCCACCCGTTTCAAGGCGGCGGAGAGGGTGGTGGTAATATCTGCAGTGACCACGGATTCCTGGATTTCATAGGGGATGGGTAATTTGGAAATGGAAAAATCCCCTTCCTCCCGGGGGTGGGTCCGTTGGATCAAGAGCCGCTCCCGGCTGTCAATCTCATACTCAAAGGCATAGAGACTGTCTTCCAGCAGGGAGATGGTATAGGGCTGTCCCCGGCGGATCCGGGTCAGGGGAAAAACGGTCTTACTCTGGGCATCCAGCTTATAGATGGTTTTCAGGGGCAGGTATGCATTGAGAATGGAGGAGGGGGTATCCCCCCGCCGAACCGTTTTATGGATGGTGGTCACCTGGGAGGAAAGTTCATCATCCGGGGTTTTCAGCGGGTCCAACACATCCGGATCGGCCGGGGCATTGCCGTGGGCGGCCATGAGTTCCATGGCGGGAAATCCGGTCCGGGCCTGGGAAAAGCCGGGGAATTCCATGAATACGACCAGGAGACTGAAAAGGATCAGTATTCCCCAGGTCTTGGGGCCCACGATGTTTTGTCTGATGCGGTCTAAAATATGGGGTTGCTTCATTTATATTTCAGGGGGGTTTACGGTTCACACAATTGGGGCAAAATATACGAACGCACCGAAATAGTAAAGAATTTTCCCATAAAAAAATGGCCGGGATTTACATCCCGGCCATTTTCAACCGTATTTATGATCCGATTACCGGATCCAGGAAAAGATTATTCCTTGCCGGCATCGGCCATGTATTTCAACATGGTGTACCGATCGTTAACCTCTTCTTCGATCATGGTTCTCAGACGTTTAGATTCTTCGGGCATGGCCTTTTCAAGGGCCGCAAACCGCACTTCGCCGCCCAGGAATTCCTGGAGGGTTCCGTCGGGGGCCTTGGAATCCAGGGTGAAGGGATTCTTGCCGTCCTTCACCAGCTGGGGATTGAAGCGATACAGGGGCCAGTAACCGGAATCCACAGCCAACTTGCCTTCCAGCTGGGATTTACCCATACCCTTGCGGATACCCTGGTTGATACAGGGGGCGTAGCAGATGACCAGTGAGGGTCCGGGATAGGCTTCGGCTTCCAGGATGGCCTTCATGGTCTGCTGTTTGGAAGCACCCATGGAGATGGAGGCCACATAGACATAGCCGTAGCTCATCATCATCCGACCCAGATCTTTCTTACCGATCTTTTTACCGGTG
>JAKSBM010000998.1 GCA_022361135.1 Desulfobacterales bacterium
CTGGAGCATCCAGGAGGCAAAGGTGGACTGGGGCTCGGAGACCACGGGGTTTTCCCCCACCACATAGAGGGCCCGGATCTTGCCCGAGGCCACCCCGTGGAGCATCTCCGGTGCGGAAAGCCCGGGGAAATCGGATAATTTCCCCCCCCAGAGGGCTTCCACATGGGTGCGGGCCGCCTCGTCATCCACCAGCATGTGGCCGGGGAGGAGATTGGGCAGGGCCCCCATGTCGCAGGCGCCCTGGACATTGTTCTGCCCCCTCAGGGGGGCCACCCCGGTGCCGGGCTTGCCGATATTCCCCGTGAGCAGGGCCAGGTTGGTCAGGGCATGGACATTGTCCGTGCCGTGGGAATGCTGGGTCAGCCCCATGCCCCAGATGAAGATGGTCCGCCTTCCGCAAAGATACTCCGCCGCCTCTTCCAGGTCCGCCCGGTTCACCCCGGCCACGGCACAGGCCCCGTCCACATCCAGATCCTTGACCTTATTTTTCAAAGCAGTGAATCCCAGGGTATTAAAGCGACAAAAATTCTTGTCCTCCATGCCCGCGTCCAGGATGATTTTGCACAGGGCATTGATCCAATAGATATCCGTGCCGGGCCGGGCCGGGAGATGGATCCGGGCGCTCTTGACCAAATCGGTTTTCCGGGGATCGGCCAGGATGAGGCGGGTATCCCTGTTTTTCAGATTCTTCTTCACCTTCAGCCAGACAATGGGATGGGTAAATGTGGTGTGGGCCCCGGTGAGGAAAAAGGTATCGGCCTGGTCAAAATCCTCGTAAAAAAGGGAGGTGGCCCCATAGCCCAATTGCTGGCGCAGCCCGGCCTCCGACGGCCCATGGCAGAGCCGTGCGCAATTGTCGATATTATTGCTGCCCACCACCTGGCGCTGGAACTTCTGGCAGAGGTAGGCCTCTTCGTTGAGGATCTTGGAAGAGCTGAGCATGCCCACGCTTTCCGGCCCATGGGTGTCGATGACCTGCTTTAAACGGCGGGCGGTCTCGGCCACGGCCCCATCCCAGGAAACGGGTTTTAAAACCCCATTTTCCCGGATGGCCGGCCGGGTGAGCCGTTCCCCGTGATTGATGAATTCCGGGATGGCCAACCCTTTGACGCAGAGATATTTATGGTTCACCCCGGGATTCCGGCCCGATGCCTTGCCCCGGACCGGGCAGCCATCATCATCCAGGTGAAGCTCAAGATTGCAGCCCACACCGCAATAGGGACAAATAATGGGGATGGATGGATCCATGGAACCTCCTCGATTTTAAATAAAGATGTATTGACGAACGAAAAAAAGGTGGGAAAGAAAACCGCTCACCCGGCAGACCCATGCCCGGCGATGTCGACCCATATTCAGAATATTTTCACACAGCTGCGCCCATTAAGCAAACCTTTTACCCGGGGCAATGGCTCCCCCCTCGCTTCGGGAACGGCTGCCTGTTTTCTTCGGCGCCCTACCCGGCCCGGGCGAAATGGGAAAAGGCCCGGGCTTCCCCCTTGAACTCCGCTGCCGGCGGATATATATTATGGACCGAATTTTTCAGTTTTATGGAAGGAGACTCCCATGGCCGTAGGATGGGCCCGCGACGGGGCCGTGCAGGAACAAATCGATGCCAGCGTATCCGACGCCGTCAAACAGGCGCGGGAACGCATGCCCCAGGGCGAAAGCAAAACCCATTGCGTGGAATGTGAAGAGCCCATTCCCGAGGCCCGGAGAAGGGCCATGCCCGGTGTGTTCCTCTGCATCCGCTGCCAGGAGGAACTGGAAAAAGACCAGGCCGCAGCCAGCACATACAACCGCAGGGGAAGCAAGGACAGCCAGCTCAGATAGCTGGGTCAGGAATCACACCATGCCCAGAGCAAAAGCCATCGACATTTCGGATTTCATCACCCGGCTGGAACGGGAAGTGGAAGACTACCAGGTCCCCATTGTGGACCTCATTTCCGTCCAGACCCGCTCCCCTTTCAAGGTCCTGGTGGCCACCATCCTTTCGGCCCGGACCAAGGACGAGGTCACGGCCGCTGCGGCCGGCCGCCTCTTTGAAAAGGCCCCGGATGCCCCGGCCCTGGCAAAACTCTCCCGGGAGGAAATCCAGAAAACCATCTTCCCGGTGGGATTCTACAAATCCAAGGCCGAATACCTGGAAAAACTCCCCCATGCCCTGGAGGCCTTTGGAGGGGAAGTCCCCCAGTCCATCGACGAGCTGGTCACCCTCCCCGGCGTGGGCCGGAAAACCGCCAACCTGGTCATGTCCGTGGCCTTTGACAGGGATGCCATCTGCGTGGACACCCATGTCCACCGCATCATGAACATCTGGGGCTACGTCAAAACCAAAAATCCCCTGGAAACGGAAAAGGCCCTGCGGAAAAAACTCCCACGGAAACATTGGAAGGCCGTCAACCGCATCCTGGTCACCTTCGGCCAGGGCACCTGCCGCCCCATCGGCCCCCATTGCCACCGCTGTGTCCTTTTGGGGGATTGTCCCCAGAAGGGGGTTACGCCCCGGAAGAGCAGGTAAGACCGCCACCGAGCGTACCGGCTACCGGATCCGGGATCCACACCTTTACCCTCACCATGGTCAAATCCATGGAAATACCATTGCCGACCGCATCGACCACGCTTCTGACAATTAAAAAAAGAGTTCTGTCGGCACCTCGGAAACCTCCGGCCATATCAAAGCCGTCTGGAAATCCGCCCGCCGCATGTCCGGCAAAGGTGATCAGCCCAGGCCAACGCAGAACAGCTTCGGGGCCTGAAATCGGCCATTGGGAATTCTAAAATATAAAGCGGGTGTCATGGCCCCGGATGGTGAGTCTGTCCGGGGCTGTTGGAATGGGGATTTGATTTAAGCCTTGGGCTGAATATTTATGATGTTTCCATACTGATCCTGCTCCAGAC
>JAKSBM010000749.1 GCA_022361135.1 Desulfobacterales bacterium
CCTGATGACCCTGGCCCAGGCCTTCCACGGGTATTATAACAAGCACAAGGTGGTCACCGAGGATGCCGAACTTTCCACGGCGCGCCTTTCCCTGGTGCTGTCGGTGAAAAAGGTCATTCGCAACGGTCTGACCCTCCTCGGGGTCCAGGCGCCTGAAAGAATGTAAATATGTCCTTTAAGGGGATGATGAAATATACCGTCTACCTCTTCGTGGGGGGATGGATGTTTTTTCTGGGTATCATGGTGGGGCGGAACAGTCTGCCCCTTGAGTTTGATACCCGGGGGTTCCAGGAGCGCCTGGCCCGGATCGCCCAGGGGGAACCCCAGGTGGAGACCCCGGTTTCGGAAAAGGTCTCCCTGGATTTATCCGCCCTGAATACCCAGTCCCAACCCCTGGAGAAATTCCCTGGAAAATCCAATGTCCAAAGGACATCCGACCGGTCCGGTGATGCAGACACCGGTCCGGTCAAAATGATTGTGAAAAATCCAGGACTCAAAGCCAAGGGGGATTTGAAGAAAATCCGTTCCCAGGCCACATCCAAACCGGGGAAGAAAAAGGACGCTCCACCATTTAAAACTGCCCTGAAGAAAAAGAAAACCAAATCGTCTCCCCCCGTTGCCCAGGGACATTACACCATCCAGGTAGCTGCTTATAATGCGGCCAAGGATGCGGCCAAGGAACAGGCCCGTCTCAAGAAAAAGGGGTTTGATTCCATCCAGAAATCGAAAAAGATCAAAGGGGTGACCTGGTACCGGATCCGTGTGGGGTCATGGAATTCCCGGGCAGAAGCCAAGCAGATGCTGGAAAAGTTGAGAAAAGCAGGAATTAAAAAAGGCCTGATCATTAAAAAGGATTAAACATGAAGATATCAAAGGAAGAGGTTGAAAAAATCGCCCACCTGGCTCGCCTGGACATTGACGAGCCCGCAAAGGAGGCGCTTTCCCATCAGCTCAGCAATATCCTGGATTATATTGATAAACTCAAGGATGTGGATGTGGAGGGGGTGAAGCCGGTTTCCGGTGCCGCCTTTATGAATAATGTGCTCCGCAAGGATGAATGCTGTGACTCTCCGGGGCCGGATGTGACCCTGGCCAATGCACCGGAGCGGGATGAAGACTTCTACCTGGTACCGCGGGTGGTTAAATAGATAAGGATTGTATGACTATGGAATTGTACGAACTGAGCATTGATGCTGCCCGGGAATTGCTGGCCGAAAAAAAGATTTCCTCCCAGGAGCTGACCCAGGCCTACCTTGATCGGATTGCTGCCTTTGATGAAACCATCGGTGCCTATATCTCCGTGGATGAAACGGGGGCCATGGCCCAGGCCAAGGCCGCGGATGAACGCATTGCCAAGGGGGAGCAGTCTGTCTTCACCGGCATTCCCGTGGCGTTGAAGGATCTGCTTTGCACCCGTGGGGTGCGCACCACCTGCGCCTCCAAGATCCTGGACAATTTCGTGCCGGAATATGATGCCGAAGTGGTGTCCCGGTTCAAGGAAGAGGGGGCTGTCCTCATTGGGAAAACCAATTTGGATGAATTTGCCATGGGATCCTCCACGGAAAATTCCTCGGCCAAGATCACCCGCAATCCCTGGAACCCGGATTACATCCCCGGAGGCTCTTCCGGCGGATCAGCCGCTGCCGTGGCCGCCCAGTTTTGCTGTGGCTCCCTGGGCACGGACACCGGTGGATCTATCCGGCAGCCAGCCTCCCATTGCGGCATTGTGGGGTTGAAGCCCACCTATGGCCGGGTCTCCCGGTTTGGTTTGGTGTCCTATGCCTCTTCTTTGGACCAGATTGGTCCCATCACCCGGGATGTCACCGATACGGCCCTGATGATGAACCTGATCTGCGGCAACGATACCAAGGATTCCACCAGCGCCCGTGAGGATGTGCCGGATTTCACCGCAGCCCTGGCCGATTTCGACGCCAATAAGCTGGCCGGTATGAAGGCGGGTATCCCCAAGGAATATGCCAGCATGGAAGGTATTGATCCCGAGGTCATGGCCGTGTTTGAAAATGCCAAAAAGACCCTGGAGGATCTGGGGGTGGAAATGGTGGAGGTTTCCCTGCCCAACACCGAATACAGCGTGGCCGCCTATTATATCATCGCCCCCTGCGAAGCCAGCTCCAACCTGGCCCGCTTTGACGGGGTTCGCTACGGCTACCGGGCCGACGATCCCGAAGATCTGCTGGACATGTACAAAAGAACCAAGTCCCAGGGGTTTGGTCCCGAAGTCCAGCGCCGGATCATCATCGGCACCTATGCCCTTTCCGCCGGATATTATGATGCCTATTACGGCCGGGCTTCCCAGGTGCGTTCCTTGATCATGTCCGATTTTACCCGGAGCTTTGAATCCTGCGACATCATCCTGTCGCCGGTGGCCCCGACCCCGGCCTTCAAGATTGGAGAAAACACCAGCGATCCCTTGACCATGTACCTGTCGGACATCTTTACCCTGTCCGCCAACATGGCCGGTATCCCGGGGATTTCCATTCCGGCCGGATATTCATCTTCCGGATTGCCCATCGGCATCCAGATGATGGCCCGCCATTTTGATGAAACATCCCTGATCAAGGCGGGATACGGTTTGGAAAAAAGCCTTGCCCTGAATCCGCTGTTCCCGGAACTTTAGGCCGGGAACCATTACAACCGGAGGTGCCATGTCGACCGTACAACCCCAGGGGGAATCCCTGAGAAAAGCTGTTCAATGGATTGACGAACAACGCAAAGCCAAGCCCGACGTGACTGGGCCCCAGCTGGCCGACGAGGCCGCCTTCCGGTTTGACCTTAGCCCCAGGGATTCGGAATTCCTCATGCGCTTTGTTAAAGGGGAGCAGGAGTTGAAGTAATGGATGCATCACGCCCCCAGGGGGAAATTCGAATTCTGCCGGAAATCCTGTCCAACCAGATTGCGGCAGGCGAGGTGGTCCAGCGACCGGTTTCCGTGGTCAAGGAGTTGGTGGAGAACAGCATCGACGCCGGGGCCCAGCGGATCATCGTTGAGATTGAAAAGGGCGGGAAATCCCTGATTCGGATTTCCGACGACGGAGTGGGACTGTCCCGGGACCAGGCCCTGCTTTCCATTGAGCGTTACGCCACCTCAAAAATATTTTCCAAGGATGATTTGTTCAACATCGGCACCTTTGGTTTCCGGGGAGAGGCATTGCCTTCCATTGCCTCGGTGTCCAAATTCACCCTGGTCTCCCGGACCCGGGAGAGCGATGTGGGCGTTAAGCTGGTGATCCACGGGGGCAAGCTCTCCCAGGTGGAAGATGCCGGTGCCCCGTCCGGAACCATGGTGGAGGTGAAATCCCTCTTTTACAACACCCCGGCCCGGCGCAAGTTCCTCAAGGCCGATTCCACCGAGGCCGGTCACATTGCCGACGCCGTGGCCGGCATGGCCCTGGGGAATCCCTCCATTGGCTTCCGTCTGGTCTTCAATGGAAAGGTGACCCGGAATTTCCCCCCGGGCCAGGATCTTTTCCAACGGGCCTTGGCCGTTCTGGGCAAGGATGCCACCAACAATCTCTATTCCCTGGATCAGGTGGAGGGCCCGGCCCACATCACCGGCGTCTGTGCCAATCCCGCTTTAACCCGGAGTACGGCCAATCGGATCTACCTCTTTGTGAACCACCGCCTGGTCCATGACCGGGGTGTGGTGGCCGCCATGTTCAAGGGCTACCGGGGCCGGATCATGAAGGGACGGTACCCCATGGGGGTGATCTGTGTCCAACTCCCCTACGACCAGGTGGATGTCAATGTCCATCCCACCAAGCGGGAGGTGAAGTTCATCAACCCCCGTCCGGTTTACCTGGCCGTGACCCGGGCCATTGAATCGGCCATGGCGTCAGCCCAGACCGATCCCTTGGCCTATGCCTCGGCCGGTCCGGTGACCATGACCGGCCACAGTCCCCAGCCGGAAGCCCCCCTGCCTTCATTTGCATCCGATCTCCTGGCACCGCCCCGGAAAAAAAAGAAAAAGCAGGTCCAGCCCGAGATCCAGTGGGCCATGGGAGATGCCCCCCTTGAAAAGGCCTTTACCCGGGAACGGGAAATCCCAAGTCAGCCGGACAGACCGTCCGAGCCCAGCCGGTCCCTTGCCGGATCCACGGCAGAGCATGCCCCGGAATACGGTGTTCCGCCCCGTGTGGATGTCCCGCCGCCTCCCCATCAAAGGGATGTGGTTCCCCAAGAATTGGAACCCCCGGATACCGCAGAGGTCGCCCCGTCTCCCTTGCCTCCGGTTGCAGAAGCCGTTGAACCGGTTGCTGCGCCGTCCTCGGGCCGGGAACTGCCTGTGATTATAGGGCAGACCATGGGCACCTATATCCTGGCGGAACTGGATAAACGGCTTCTCCTCATCGATCAGCATGCCGCCCACGAGCGCATTGTCTATGAGACTTTAAAGGCGCGCCATTCCGGCATGGCTGTCCAGAGTCAGAGCCTGCTGGTTCCGGAAACCCTGGAGCTGAGTCACCGGGAGGCCGACCTGCTTTCCTCCATTCTGGAGGAGTTGGAAGGGTTGGGCCTTCGGGTGGAGCCCTTCGGGGGGACCACCTATGTGATCAAGGCGGTTCCGGTCATCCTGGCCGAACGGTCCGCAGAAGAATTGGTGATGAACATCATCGAAACCCTTTTGGACACCTCGGACAGCGGCGTCAAGGATGCCTGGCTGGAAGATTGCTTGATTTCAATGGCTTGCCACACGGCCATCCGCGCCAATAAACCCATGCACCCCTTGGAAATGGAACGTCTGGTCAAGGATCTTTTTGTCTGCGACAATCCGTTCCATTGTCCCCATGGGCGTCCCACCATTATTTCTTTTGATACTTATGATCTTGAAAAGCTCTTCAAAAGGGTTGTTTGATGGGTGTTCATGGTATATATAATGCTGAATTTGTAACCATATTTTAGAAAATGTGCCGCAGTTGATTTGGAATGGATAAGCTGCTGCGGTTATTTGGTGAAAAACAGTTCGGGCAGGCCCCGTTCCTGATAGCCAAGAACAATAATAAGGAGTTAAATTTTGAAATCCGGAAACATGTTTAAGTGGTCGAGTCGATTGCTGCTGGCGGTCGTCCTTGTGTTGGGCCTCATGGCAGGCCAGGGGATCTGTGCCAAGGCTGTCAAGGTAGCTGTTCTTCCCTTTGCCATGAACTCTCCCCAGGATCTGGGGTTCCTGCAGAACGGATTGTATTCCATGCTCACATCCCGCCTGGCCGACCCGGGCCGGGTCAATGTTCTGGAACGTGAGGTTGTTGAAAAGGAACTGGCCGGTAAGGCCGCTTCCCTCACCGAAGCCAAGGCCCGTGAGCTGGGTGGACGTCTGGCCGTTGATTTTGTCCTCTTTGGCAGCTTGACCCATTTTGGGGAAAGTGTCAGCCTGGATGCAAAAATCGTGGACGTCCATGGGAAAAAGCCCACCCTGTCCTTTTTCGAGCAGAGCAACAACATGGGGGATGTTATTCCCCTGGTGAACAGTTTTGCCGGCGACATCAACATGAAGATGTTCAACCGGAACATTTCAAATGATCTCTATGTCAAACCCCAGGAGCAGCAACGGGCCCCCGGTGATCTGGAATTCTCCGGAAGCGGCGGGCTGGTGAACCTCCAGCAGGCCACGGGCAAAGGCTTTGCCACCTATTCCAAATTCAAGGGTGTCATCGCAGCCATGGCCGCAGGCGACCTGAACAAGGATGGGGTGCTCCAGGTGGTTACGGCCACGGATTCCGCCCTTTATTTTTCCGAGCTGGAAAACAATCACCTGGTTGAAAAACAGAAGATTGAATTCAGCCGGACCACCCGCATTGCCGCCCTGGATGTGGCCGACATCAATAAGAATGGGTATCCGGAAATCTTTGTTACCAGCATCAACCTTCACCACGAAGGGCTGAATTCCTTTGTTGTGGAATTTGACGGTAAGAATTATGTGACCATCAGCGATGATCTGCCCTATTATTTCCGTGTTATCAAGGATATGGACGGCATTGATGTCCTCCTGGGCCAGAAGGTTGGACGGAATCCCTTCCAGGGGGATATCTACCGCATGGCCGTATCCGGTGATGGATACTCCCGGGCCAAGCGCCTTCGTCTGCCCCGCTCCACTTCGGTCCTTTCCCTGAACCAGGGCATTGTCACCCAGGAAGGGCGGCCGGATTATGTGCTGATCAATGAAAGCGGTCGCCTTGTTGTGGCCAGTGACACCGGCAATGTGGAATGGAAGGGCAACCGGAAGTTCGGCGGTACGGAACATTATTTCTATCTTCCCTCCCAGGATCCCGATGCCTCCTACCGGGAGCGCATGTACCTGAATTCCAGAATCACCTTCTATGATGCCGATGACGACGGGAAGCAGGAGATTGTTACCGTGCGCAACGAAGAGTTGGGCGGTGGTGCCCTGGGACGTTACAAACGTTTCCAAAAGGGTCAGATTGAAATCATGACCTGGAATGGTATCGGAATCACTCCGGTCTTCTCCACCCGGGCCAACCAGGGTTGGATTTCCGATTTCTTCATCGCCGATATCGATGCCGATGGGGAAAACGAGCTGGTTGTCTCCGTTGTTGGCAAGGCCAAGATTCTCCTGGGTACCGGAGACCGGACTTCCAATATTATTGCCTATGAGCTGAATTAAGATAAGTTCTATTTTCCCCCATGCCTGCGCGGCGGGCAGGGGGGATTGAGACTGTTTTGCTAAATTAGTCCCGTGATCGGTGTTTGCCGGTTGCGGGGCTTTTTTTGCGCCCAAAGGGTTTGTTTCTTCCGTTTTTTTGTATGTGGGTATACTGCTTTCCTGTAATTGGACTTGGTGGGATTCAGGGCCATTTCCAAAACTTCGGCCTGGGGACCTCAAACAATTGGAAATGTCACCTCCATTCCATTGCGGTTCTGTAGCTTCGACTTTCGAAGGGTCTTCAAACGCCTCCCCCAGCGCTCGGATCTATAGCGGTTCCCAAAAAAACGTTCCGATTGAATGGACCTTTTCCTATTTGATTTGAAGCTTTTTTTCTCAACCCGGCGATGACGGGGGGAGGAAGATTCCGCTACCACCGTTGCGGTCGTCCTGACCGCAACTCCTGCGAAGGACTCTGTCCCATTCGTCCTGAAGCTGCCAG
>JAKSBM010000432.1 GCA_022361135.1 Desulfobacterales bacterium
GCTCATCACCGGACCTCCTTGCGGGTCAACAAAATGGTTCCATCGCTTTGCGTGACGGCGTCAAACAGCGACGTGACCACGGTTGAGGTTTCACGTTCGACGATGACAGAAGGTCCCAGGGCCCGAATGCCATCCGCGAGAGAAGTGCGTTCCACGACCGTGCTTTCCAGAAGCCGGTTCTCGGCAGCGTCGAAAACCATTCGACAGTCCCTTGGCGGTATTGCCTCTCCTGTCTCCTTGAGCATACGGCTCTCCGGAGCAGGCCGGACATCTGTCGCCTTGACCGACCAGGTCACGATTTCGGTTTCGAGGCCGTCGAGACCGTCAATCGCCCGGCCAAAGAAACGGGCGTATTCCTCCCGGAACCGCTGTGTGATCAGGTTCCTGTCTTCGGAATTGAGTGGCCGGTCGGGAATTTCCACCGGGATTTCCCAGCCCTGACCGCTATACCGCATGAAGGCTACGATCTCGCATTTGATCGGACCATCCGTACCGGAGCGGACGAAACCGACAGCGCTTTCCTTCAAGGCCGACAGCATGGTGTTGAGAGCTTCCGGATCGAAGTCCGGCATCCGGACCAGCCTTGAGGCCAGCGCTTCATAGCCGAACGGCGCTCTCAAAAAGCCGATCGCGGAGCCGACACCCGCCCCGGGTGGGATCAGGCACCGGTCGATGCCGAGTTTTTCACACAGCCGGGCCGCATGGAGCGGAGCGGCACCACCGAACGCGATCATCACGTAATCCGAAATATTCTTGCCGTTCTCGACAGCGTGAACACGCGCGGCATTGGCCATGTTCTCATCGACCACCTCACAGATGCCAAAGGCGGCCTCGAGGGATTTCAGATCAAGCCTGTCGCCAACCTCGGTCTTTACGGCAATTTCAGACGCATCCCGGGACAGTTTGATCGCACCTCCGGCAAAATTGTCCGGATCGATCTTGCCAAGCAGGAGATCGGCGTCGGTGATGGCCGGGCGAGTTCCGCCGCGCTGATAGCAAGCCGGTCCGGGTTCCGAAGCGGCCGATTCCGGTCCGGTCTGAATCCGGCCCATAGAATCCACCCACGCAATCGACCCGCCCCCGGCACCGATTTCGATCATCTCGATGACAGGGATGGAGATCGGCATGCCCGACCCCTTGCAGAAGCGATAGGTTCTTGCGACCTCGAATGTCCGCGCCGTCTGCGGGACATAATCCTCAATCAACGAGATCTTCGCCGTCGTCCCACCCATGTCATAGGAGACCACCTTGTTCATGCCGAACCGTGCCGCGATATCCGCCGCAAAAATCGCGCCACCGGCGGGTCCCGATTCAACCAGCCGGACCGGAAACTCCATGGCGGTCTCGACAGAAATCAACCCGCCGCCTGAATGGATCATAAAAACAGGACATCCGGCGCCGTGTTCCTTCAAACGGGCCTGCAGCCGGACAAGGTAATCCTCCATCTGCGGGCGCACATAGGCATTGGCGCA
>JAKSBM010000366.1 GCA_022361135.1 Desulfobacterales bacterium
AGATTAATCGAGAAAAAATTTATTTGGATTTCATAAAGGAAACCATTCCAAAACTCAGGGAAGTCCGGGTTATCGAGGGCCATCGTTAGATTCAGTTCCGGCCTCGGTATTACCTTTGGGATTACGTGTGGTGAATGTGGTCCATGCTCATGAGGATAAGTGAACGGACATGGTCGTCATCCAGGGAATAATACATGATTTTCCCTTCCCTTCTGTTTTTGACGATTTTTTGGGTTCGCAGGAGGCGAAGCTGATGCGAAATAGCGGATTCTGTCTGGCCACAGATGACGGCGATGTCGCAGACACAATGCTCCTGGTCCAGAAGGGCAAGTACTATTTTTAGCCGGGAGGGGTCGCTCAACGCCTTGAAAATGGAGGCAATTGCCTGGATGTCATCTTGGGGGAGCATCCCTTTCACGGTTTCATTTACTTTGTCTTCGTTGATACAACGTTCGTCGCAGATATCCATTTTTATCCCATGTCCTTTGGTAGATAATTTACCCTATGCTAGGCAAAATGGCCGGGGGTGTCAAGGCTTAATCCTGGATGTCGATCCAGGATATTCCATCCCATTATTCCGGTGAACCGGCTGTACAAAATTTCCAAAAAACGATAGGATGTCACTGTTTGTCAACGGTTGTGTTCCCCTTATTCTGCAATGTTCCGAACCGGATCGAAATGTAGACTTCCCAGGAGTTCCCACCTGTAACACCATGGAATGAAGGTAAAGAAAAAAAGAGTGTAAATGGCAGAGTTTTATGATGTGGCCGTCATCGGCGCCGGAGCTTCTGGCTTGGTTTGCGCCGAAGCCGCGGCCAAACGAAATCGACGGGTTCTGGTCCTGGACCACAATAAGGGCCCGGGGCGGAAAATACTTATGTCCGGTGGCGGCCGGTGCAATTTCACCAATCGCCGTGTGTCCGCTGACCAGTTCATCAGCACCAATCCCCATTTTTGTAAATCCGCATTGAGCCGGTATTCTGAATTGGATTTTCTGGATCGGATCCAGGAGGCCGGCATCGCATTTGAGGAGCGGGAATTGGGGCGTCTCTTCTGTCGGGGCAAGGCGTCCCAGATCCTGGATTTGCTCCTGGACGGCTGCCGAAAGGCCCGTGTGCGTTTTTCATTCCAGATGGAAGATATTCAGGTTTGCCATGATGCCGTGGCCCATCCCAACCATCCCTTTATTATAGATACGGGGAAAAACCGGGTGTTGGCCAGATCCCTGGTGGTGGCCACGGGGGGCGTCTCCATTCCCGGTGCCGGTGCCTCCCCCTTTGGATATCGATTGGCCGAGCAATTCGGCATCCAGGTGGTGTCGCCCCGTCCCGGACTGGTCCCCTTTACATTGAATCCCGATGATAAAGCCCACCTCCAACCCTTGGCCGGCATTGCCGTTAAAGCCCGGGTGGGTATTGGGCGGATTGGATTTACGGAGAACTTGCTTTTTACCCACCGGGGGGTGAGCGGGCCGGCTATCCTCCAGATTTCCTCCCATTGGCAGCCGGGGCAATCCATTGCCATTGATCTTTTGCCGGACATGGATCTGGAAACCGAATTCAAAAAGCAGCAAAAGGCACATCCCAAGCGGCAGATTAAAACCATTGTCCGTGATTTCCTACCCAAACGGTTGGTCCAGGCCCGGTTGTCCAAAAAATTGGGCAATACCCCGGTGGGCCCGGCATCCCACAAGCAATTGTTCCAAGCAGCA
>JAKSBM010000173.1 GCA_022361135.1 Desulfobacterales bacterium
TCAAGCGCATTGTGGCCGCCGTCACCAGCCTGGGCGTGAAAAAGATTTATCTGATCAATTCCTGGCGGGTGGAAAAAAGTTTCTGGGACAGCCAGTTCATGGATGAAGAAAAGCTGGCCCATTACATGGTTCTGGGATTGGAGCAGGCACGGGACACCCTCATGCCCAATCTCCACATCCGTCGGTATTTCACCGCCTTTGTGAAGGAAGAACTCCCCGGCATTGCCCGGGATCACATGAAAATCCTGGCCCACCCCAAGACCGATCAGGTCTGCCCGGTGGCCGTGAATCAACCCGCTGTTCTGGTCATTGGACCCGAAGGCGGATTTATAGATCTGGAAGTGGAGACCCTGGCCCAGGCCGGATTCTCTCCATTTTCCATTGGACCGCGAATCCTGAAAGTGGAAACCGCAGTCACCCATTTGATTTCAAGACTCTATGGATAGAAAGGAATAGATAAACATGGATAAGAAACTTCAAAAAGAAAGAAAGATGGCCTTTGAAAGCCTTCCCCCGGCCATTAAGGACAGCCTGACCGAAGAAGAACGGGAACTCTTCCTCAGCTCCGAAGAATGGACCGAGGAGATGTTCACCAAGTTGGCGGAGTTCATCGTCAACGATTAAACCATGGACCGGGGCCTTCCCCGGGCATTCCACATGGTTGATTTTTTGTGTTTGAAATAAAAATGCCGGTGATTTGATACAAACCATCGGCATTTTTGCATTATTCCCAAGGGCATACGTCGCTCCGGTTTTCGCCCCTGGGTATTCTTTTTCCCATATCCCTTCCTGCCCCGGCAGCCCCCATTCCCATTTCTCCTTCGGTTGAATCGATTTTTAAGTTGGGCATTCAGCTTTTTCGGCTGTGTTTGTTTTTGTGAAAATCTCAATATGAATCTGATATAATAAAGAAAATTTTCAATTACTAAGTCTTTTGACCGGTGGGCGAACCCTTGGTCTGCAATTGTGCCAGCCAATAACCCAGGTGACGCGAACTCCATCGTAAAATTATTTTTATCCCCTTATCCCCATGGGTATTTTAAAATTCAAACCCCGTTCCATTCGCTTTAAGCTCATTGCCAGCCTAATTCTGGTATCAGCTTCCATTGGTGTGCTCTGCCTCTTGGTGGGGGGGAATTTCCTCTACCAATCGGTAATACAGGAGGTGAATCACCGAATTCGCCAGGATTTGAATGTGGCCCGGCTGATTTATGACGATCGTGTGGATTCCATTCGCCAGGCCCTTGAAGTCGCTGCCTCCCATTTTTCCCCGCCGAATCCTCCGGTTTCCATAACCGCCCCGAATCTTGGTTCCCTTAAGCTGGATTTTCTGGGAAGGGTGGATCTCCACACCCGGGAAAATGAAGCCATGCTTACCCATCCATTATTGGTTCAGGTATTAGAGCATCAAAGGAGCGTGGCCGGAACCCTTGTTTTGACGGCGGAACAATTGGCAGGGCTCTCGCCGGAGCTGGCTGCCCGGGCGAAGATTCCCATTGGTGCAAAGGGGGCAGGCATTGACCAGGGGTTGGTCATGGGGGCGGCCGTTCCCGTTGTTGAGAAGGACCGGCTCCGGGGGATCATTTATGGGGGATTCCTTTTGAACCGGGATCGGCGTATTGTGGATAAGATAGAGCAAACCGTATTCCGCAATGAAATATACCAGGGCCGAAGGGTGGGCACCGCCACCCTGTTTTTCAAGGACATCCGCATTGCCACCAATGTGAAAGATGCATTGGGACGCAGGGCATTGGGCTCCCTGGCCTCCCCAGAAGTGTCCCAACGGGTATTGGGTGAAGGCAAGCCATGGACGGATCGGGCAAAGGTCCTGGATCAATGGTATATCACCGCCTATGAACCCATTCTTAGCATTGAAGGTGAGCGGGTGGGCATGTTTTATGTGGGGGTCTTGGAGGCCAAATACCTGGATGTCCGGAAGAGGGGGATGTTGGTTTTCTTCCTGATTACATGTGTGGGGACATTTCTGGCCATTGCCCTGGGCTGGCTGCTCACCAATAGAATCCTGCAGCCGGTCAGCTCCCTGATCCGGGCCAGCCGGGAAATATCAAAGGGAAATTTCTCCCCGGAATTCGGTCCGGCCCATGGCGGCGATATGGGGCAACTTCAGGATCAATTCAAGGAGATGAGCCAGGCCCTTGAAAAAAGGGAAAAACGGCAAAGACTCAAAAGCCAGATCCAGCTCCTCCAATCGGAAAAGCAGGCCAGTATAGGAAAATTGGCCGCCGGCGTGGCCCATGAAATTAATAATCCCTTGACCGCAGTATTGACCTTTTCCCATTTGCTGCTCCGTCGTTCGGATCTGGACAAGGGCATGAAGGCCGATCTGGAAATGATCGCTTCTCAGACCGAGCGGGTTCGGAAGATCGTCCGGAGCTTGTTGAATTTTTCCCGGCAATCAAATCTGGCTCCGGAGCAGACCGACATCAATCGCCTCATCGTTGACTCCGTCCGTCTCATGAAGAATCAGGCCCTGGTCAAAGGGATCCATCTTTCCTCCGAGCTTGATGCGACCCTGCCCGATATCATCCTCGATCGGAATCAGATCCAAAGCGTGATGATCAATATGATTCTCAATGCCCTGGATGCCACCCCATCCGGAGGGAAAATCACAATCAGTGTGGGGAAGGAATTCATTGACCATGATCTTTGGGTTCGGATTTCCATCGCTGATACCGGATGTGGAATTTCGCCGGAGAACATCCCCCGTCTATTTGATCCTTTTTTCACCACCAAGGAGATCGGTAAGGGAACCGGACTTGGCCTGGCTGTGTCGTCGGGCATTATCCAGCGCCATGGGGGAACCATGGAAGTCTCATCCAAACCCGGTGCTGGCAGTTTGTTTACCATTTGTTTGCCCAGGGATCCCGAAGGGGGAATCGGGGCTTCATCCTAACAAAGGCATATCCATGAAAATTTTTGTCATTGATGATGATCCCGTTGTTGTCCAGAGTTGCCGCCGGATACTGGAGGCCGAAGGAATGACCGTGGAGGTTGCGGAAGGTGTGGCCGAGGCGGAAAAGATTTTAAAAATCCATCAATTCGACCTGACCCTCACCGACATAAAAATGCCGGAGAGGGACGGGTTTGACATGATTCGTCAGGTCAAGTCCATCCAACCGAATTTACCGGTGTTGGTGATGACCGGATACCTGACCGAAAGAACCATTGAAAAGGGTCGGAATGCCGGGGCCGATGATTTCATTGGCAAACCCTTTACGCCCGATGAGCTTATGACGGCCGTTTTCCGTCTGGGATCATAGCTGGCGCCACCCGCTTTTCCGTTTATGGTTTTTTTATCCTGGAGCTTCCGGGGGGAGCCCGGGCTTTGTGTTCAAAGATTAAAAAATGGAGGAGTTTGATTTGACCCAAACCATGTTGATCATCGATGATGAAACCGCTGTTTTGACATCCTGCCAGCGCATCTTCAAGGAAGAGGGGTTTGAGGTAACCACCACAACCAACCCCATTGAGGGGCTGGAGTTGGCAAAGCAAAATGTCTATACGGTTATCCTCTGTGACTGGCAAATGCCCGAATTGGACGGGATGGATGTGGTGGCGGCATTGGAAAAGCGTGCGCCGGAATCCGCCGTGGTCATGATTAGCGGCTTCCCCAGTGTGGGGCGGGCCGCTGAAGCCATGAAGCGGGGAGCCATGGATTATCTGGCCAAGCCCTTTACGCCGGAGGAGATTTCCCATGCCGTACAAAGGGCCGTGGCAGGCAAGTTGTCCCGGGAGAAGAAAACCCTGGGGCGGTTTGAAAATATCCTGGATAAATTCCCCACCCACGGCATGGATGACCGGGGTCCCAAGATCATTGCGGAAACCGTTGCCCAATCCGTGGGGG
Source organism: Desulfobacterales bacterium (assembly GCA_022361135.1). Next base: position 3,866 of record JAKSBM010000173.1, read on the forward strand.
TTACCAAGGCGACGTCTCCTTGGTTTTCCCTTTTTGTTCTGGGGGTGATGGCCGGGGCTTATATCGGGTTTGGCGGCCTTTTCAGCCTTACGGCCACCTTTGATATGGATCCGGGTCTGGGGCTGGGGATGAAAAAAATGGTGGCCGGTGCCACCTTCAGCATCGGGTTGATGCTGGTGGTTATTGCCGGAGCCGAGCTTTTCACGGGTAATACATTAATGGTATCCAGCGTGATCACGGGCCGGGTGGCCTGGAGAACGGTGTTGGCCAAGTGGGGGTTGGTTTATGGGGCCAATTTCATTGGTGCTGTTTTCCTGGCCCTTTTATTCTATTCTTCCGGCCTGTGGAAGACCGGGGGAAATGCCCTGGGGGAAGCCGCCGTTAAACTCGCCCATGCAAAGGTCAATATCACCTTCTGGGAAGCCTTTGCCCGGGCCGTGGGCTGTAATTGGATGGTTTGCCTTGCCGTCTGGATGGCCCTGGCGGCCCGCCAGATCATCAGTAAGATATTTGCGGTGTTTTTCCCCATCATGGCCTTTGTGGCAATTGGGTTTGAGCATTGCATCGCCAATATGTATTTTATTCCCACGGGGATTTTTCTGTCTGAATGGGCTGGCCTGATTCCCCACGGTGTGGATGCTTCCACCTTGACCTGGTCCGCCTTTTTCGTGAACAACCTGATTCCGGTGACCATTGGCAATACCATTGGTGGGGTTCTGTTTGTGGGGCTGGGCTATTGGGGGGCTTACCTGAGGCCGTCCAACTGATCGATGGGCCAGGCCACACAGGGCTTTTCCATGGGAAGTACCGGATGAGCCCTTGAGCAATAAAGCCGAACCCACGCCCAGTGTGTCAAGCCGCTGGTGGGATGGGGCCATTGGCATGCCCCGAATCCGGACCTGGTTTTTCTCCGGCCTGGGGTTTATGGATAGGATACGCATTGTTGCCCTGATTTCGCCTGTCCTCATGGAAAACATTTTTCAAAACCCCTTGGAGTGTATTCATTAATCATTTCCAAAAAAGGTTTAATTCCTGTAAGCTTCCCCTGTCGGTGGCGGTTCATTTCTTTCCCTTCGTCGAATTTAAAATTCCCGGTATGCTCAAGCCAAAAGCTGATATTCTTTCCCACCGGTGGCAATCAAATTTACAAAAAACAATTTAATACAATTGGACAAATGAATGATTTTATCTGGAAAAGAAATCCTATCAAGGATCGGCAATGAAATTGTCATTGAACCATTCGATGAAACACGCATCAATCCCAATAGTTATAATCTCACCCTCCACGATGAATTGTTGGTTTATAAAGAGCCCCTCCTGGACATGAAAAAGAAAAATGAGATTGAAAAATTGACCATTCCCTCCGAGGGGTTGGTATTGGAGCCCAACCGCCTTTATCTGGGGCGAACCGTGGAGCATACGGAAACAAAAAATCTGGTTCCCATGCTGGAAGGGCGCTCCTCCATTGGACGGCTTGGCCTCTTTGTCCATGTCACAGCCGGCTTTGGTGATGTGGGATTCAAGGGGTTCTGGACATTGGAAATTTTTTGCATCCAGCCCATCAAAATCTATCCTGGTGTTGAAATGTGTCAAATTTATTACCACACCATTGAGGGAGACCACGAAAATTATTCAAGTGGCAAGTATCAAAACAATAGCGGGATTCAGCCCAGTTTATTGTATAAAGACTTCAATGGATAGATGATATTTCCCCGCCGGGCTGTATTTGATTCAAAGACCTTCCTTTTTTAAGTATGCCCGGCCTCTAGCTTGGGGCATTCCATTTAAGCCCATTGCATGTTGTCCATTCCTTGTCATTTCTTCCAGGTGGCGCTGGGGTTTATCCAGCACCATTTCCAGCTGCTGTATTTTTATTTCACATAAAAATGTATAAAATATTTCACAAATACCCTTTAAATTTTTGTTCAAAACGTTATATTGTTATTCACGTGTTATTAATTTAGCTGTGCATAACTATGGCGTCGCCCGTTGAAAAAAACTCCGTTGGGATTCCATAAATCGAAAGCTATCGCATGGCAGCCCTCTAAGGGTAAGCATAATAACCACGTTATTTAAATGACGTGGTTTTTTTTGACATAACGGAAGGACATGATGTCCCGGTTACCCGTTGTCCTGAATCGCATCCCTTATTCCTCGGCTATGATGGATTCATTTTCCTTTGCCACCCATGGAAATACGGCAAGATGTCTGTCCTTTACCAGACGATAATATGCCCTGTTCCCTTTTTTTAAAGATATGGAGCAGGGTTGAAGTCATAGCAGTCTTCCCGGAGAAGGGAAGCGCGAGGATAAGGAGTTCGTCATGCCGACTCAAGATTTTATTTTTTGGCCCACCAGTAATTCTTTGGCAGCAGGTTCCGTGATGGTTGCAGTCCCTGCCGGCTTTGTTGCAACCAATGATGAAGCCACAGCCAATATTATGGCCCGGCGGGTGCTTGAAATCATAGAAGGGTGGGCAACGACTCCTCCTCCCGGGTTGAATGCCCAGCAGAGTGCTGAGTTCAGCCGATTGCTGAATTTTTCCCTGAGAAGTGCCTCTCCTTCCAATGTTGCGCCTTCCACCATGGGGGAACTCATGGCGGATACCCCGTTTGATGCCCCCACCAACCCCGGAGAGACCCTTCCATCCAATCTCGGATTGGTGATTTATCTGAATCCCAATCGGAACAGCGCCACTGCATCCACCCGGATATATCGGGGAGAGGATGTCTATAACCGGAATCGATCCGGGCTTCCCATCATTGAAATTGGTACGCGCTATTTTGAGGATTTCATCCGCTATGGCCAAGGTTCCCTTGCCTCCAGTTTGGCCTTTGCGGGGCAGGTCGCTGAAGGAACGGCGGGCGATTCCAATTATGCATTTGTCAATGAAGTGGCCAGTGCCATTGCCTATGAAATCGGTGCGCCCCCATCCCCGTCGGACAATCCAAGTGAAACCAGTTTTACCCAGACGGATTTCGTGGACCGGGCCGGTTTGGAAATGGAAGTGTCGGCGGTGAATTTGACCCGGACCGACCTGGTGCCGTTGAGACGGACTCTGGAATTGGCCAGCACCTCTTCCACTGAGCTGGGGATTCCCGTGTTTAAACTTACTGTGGATGTGTTAACCGAGGGAGGCCCCCGGTATCCGGAGTTGGTCGTTGCGCCCTTAACCTCACAGGAACATATGGAGCCGGAGCTCCATGCCGCCCGCCAGATTCTGCTATCCCAGCTTAAAAATACCAGCAATACCAATGTGGCCGAGCTCATTTACAACTACAATGCCGAACTCATTACCACCCTGGGGGATGCCGGGTACCGATATTATTTGAATCAAACCTATGAAGACGCTGCCGAAGTGCTTCTCACCCGAAGATCCAATCTACCCCTGCGGTACTCCAACCAGATTACCTTTCTGGTTCCCTACGATAATCTTGGATCCGACGCCTTTATCGATTCCCTTCCCATAACATTAAATCGAACCCAGGTTCGTGCCCTAAGGACACGGGCAGCAGAATTTATCACTGCACTGGGGATTGCAAATCCCAGTCCGGAGATGCGGGCCTTTGCCTTTCATCTCTTTTTTAATACCTACCAGCGGAAAGTGGCCGGTGTGA
>JAKSBM010000838.1 GCA_022361135.1 Desulfobacterales bacterium
TATGCAGAAGAACATGGGTTTAAGGTCACCAGCGTTTTGATTCCTGAGCTTTGCCTCGGTCAAAAGGAACCCATTCTTTTGTGCCGCCAAACCAAAGAATCGACAATGGTTTTCTATCTTTCAAGCCAAAGCCCTCCCATTGTTCAGTGCACCCTGTCATCGGGTCCCAGATTATCCATCTTAATCCGGGCGATTCAGAATGAGGTAAGCCGTCTGAAGCTTGAGCCTGTCAATGATGTGGTCATCTGGGCAGATTCGGGTACAGGAACAAAAAAAATTGTCAAGGTGTTTGAAAGCACCGGTCACGATAAAGTGCCCATGGTCATTGGGCAATGGGAAGAGCTTTTGCTTCATTTTTCATTTCCCCCAAAGCCGGATCGATATTTCACTGAATTCATCCATATTAAAGATCAGAGAAAACTCACGCGGGCAGAGCGTCTGCGCCTTGGTGGATTATTGGTTATTACACTCCTTTCTTTGGCTGCGTTTAGCTTTTCCTATGTGGGGCAAAAGGAAAGGGAATTGCAGATACTGAGGAAGCAGACAAGCAACATTACCCGGGCTGCGAAAAAAGCGTCACAGGCCACGGTACGGATCCGGGACATCCAGAAGAAGAATGATTTGTTGCGTAAATTTGTCCAGGATAAACCATTTTTTCTATCCCTTTTGCGAGATGTCTCCCAGGCGATTTCCACGGAGTCCAGGGTGGACAATTTATCCATTTCCCATACGGGTACAATTTCACTCCAGGGAACCAGTAAAGATGAAATATTGGTCACCAGTATTGTGAAGAAAATGGAAGAGTCACCAATGATCAACGATTGTCAACTTTACGGTATTGAAAAAGATTCTGGAAACCATTTGTTTAAATTCTCCATTGAGGCCGGCTCCGATCAATGGCAACGCTTTTTTGAAAACGGGGGTGGAGAATGAAGAGGCGCATCATCTCCAGCTGGCGGAATTTAGGCCAGAAGGACAAACGGTCCCTCATTTTCCTTTTTGTGTTTCTTGTTTGTATGGGCGGTTATCTGGGCCTTATTGAACCTGTCTACAAACAAATTCAAGCTATTTCGGAACAGATTGAAAATCTGGAAATGCGTATGGAGAAAAGTGTTCATCTAGCAAACTCCTTGGCAAGGAGGGAGGCAAAGCTGGCAGAGGTCAGGGTTGAGTACAATTATTTGTTGGATAAGCTGGATGTGGAGAATACCGGAGCCCATACCCTGGTTGAAGTGATCAATGAAATTAAAAATTTCAGTGCGAGGATCGGTGTGACCATTGATCAGATAAGGCCCATGGGAATCAAGGATATGGGAGTCCACCAGGAAATGCCTTTTGAAATAGCCCTCCATTGCAATTCAGAATCATTTAAAAAATTTGTCTATTACCTTGAAACATCCCCCCAAATTCTTGCCATCTCCAATGTCGTGATCAATCGGGAAGAAGAGGGAATTTCCGCCAGGCTTACCGTTTCAAAGATCAGCTTGGAGAATGTGGTTGCTGGATCGACCGAACAACGGTCTGCTTCAATTCGCATCGGCATGGAATTTTGGCCAGGCTATGCCCCCTTCTATATCGCCGAACATAAAGGCTGGCTCAGCCGTGAAAACATGTCCGTTAAACTGGTACACGGCACCGATGGCGACAAATTGATCCGATTGCTTGAAACCAAGGATTTGGACGGCATTTGCATTTCCCTGGGTAGTTTTATTGAAAATCTGGAAAAGGGCCTGGATTTAAAAGTGGTCTATCCCCTCGTCTGGACAAAGGGGGCCGAGGCCGTTGTGGCCGGGGTCCATTCCAATATTTTCACCATGGCGGATCTGAAGGACAAAACCGTTCACCTCAGCAGCCGGATGTCCCAATATCTCCTGTTCAGGGCCATGGAATTGAACAAAATGAATTTCAATGACGTAGGAATAGAAACGTTGAATTCAAGGATGATTTCACAAAGTTTGACCACGGGGATGATCGACGCTGGCGTGCTTTGGGATCCCTATTTGTCACAATTGACAAGGGAAAAAAAGGGGCGAATTATTTTTTCCTCGGCCGATATCCCCGGTGAGATCATTGAAAATCTGGTCGTGGACAGCACGGTCATGGGGGACAGCCGTAAAGATGTGGTTATTTTCCTACTGGAAGTCATTCAAAGGGCATGTGATTGGATGCGGATTCATCCGGAAGAAGCCATCCAAATCACTGCAAAACGATTAAATATGACAATGGATGCCACACGAAAGGGATTGCAAAAAATCCATTTTCCATCGGTCCAGGAAGTTCAGAATTTGGTGGGGATTTCCGGGGGCACGAATCAGATGGATATCTTTATCAGCCTCCAGGAGAAGTTTCTCAGTGGATTGTACGGTAAAAAGGTAATTATTCCCCGTCATCTTTTAACGGATTGGTCAATGGCCGTTAAAGTCATGGAAAAACAAAACCCCCACCCGGAATCTGAGGATAAATAGGATGTATTTGACCATTGGCACCGCCCAAATAATCCGCCGGATTTGTTGGATGATCATTTTCGCGTCCATGGTCGGCATCGGCCTGTTGATGATTATTCCATCCCCCGAACAGCCAGTGCCCCTGGTTGTGATGCCGGCCAACCATTCGTTTGATGTTCCCCCGATAGAATATCCTTCCTTTGAGGAACTTTTACCCCGGAATGGAGATCCCTTTAGTTACCAGGACAATATTTTGCGAAAACGGTCCTTTGTTGTTAGGGAAATTCCCAGGAAAAGATCTCGAAAAGCAATTGTGAAGACGTCGCCGGAACCAAATACCAGGGGGCTTGAATTGTTGGCAATTTTGTCAAAGGGAACATCCCATGAAGCCATGATTCTGAATTCCGGAA
>JAKSBM010000045.1 GCA_022361135.1 Desulfobacterales bacterium
GTGTTTATTTGGTACACCTTATTTATTACTGCAATTTGGGTATGATGGTTCGCGGGGGTATCAGTGTTGGAAAGTTGATTCATGAGGAAGCAGGAGCTTTATTTGGACCTGCAATGAATGAAGCCTATGCGTTGGAGTCAAAGTCAGCTATTTATCCTAGAGTAATTATCTCACCGGAAGCCTTTGAACTTCTTGAATCAATGTTAGACGACCAACCTGTCTTAAAACCGATTAAGGAATCATTTGACGGACATACTGTATTCGACCTTATTAGCATATTCTTTTGGCCACGATGTAAAGATTTTGAGCGTCACGAGGTAGATAACCGGTTAATGGAAATTGAAAAGGATGTTCTAAAAAACTCTAAAGAATCTCACCCCAAAATTGCCTATCTAATAGATCAGTGGAAGTTATTTAAATCACAACATAACAACTCAAGCAAAACAGACGGTGAAAAAGCTGCCGCCGATTCTTGAAGTGTTATCTCCAAAATTCGGTAGGAGGCGGCATGAGAAATGAAAAACGCTTCCCTAAATAAAGAGAAACCCGTCGTTGCGGAGGAACGCTAAGAGTTGTGTTGCCGCCCTGGACTCCATCTGTTTTACCTCGGCGGATCCAGAGCCCAAACGTCAAATATTCCATTTAATACCGGATAAAGTTGAGTGGGGAAAAATGGCGCGCCCCTTTCTCTTGGCCGGGGGGAGTGGAGCCTGGAGGGGCGGATCTGAACTTGTGAATTGATTCATCGAATCGTTTTAAGGGGCGCATCCTTCCGTATCCTTTTTTTAAGAGGTGGGCGGAAGGATGTTGAATTTTGTAGAGCGATTAGTGGGGGGCGGGGTGGGGTTCTCCGAAGGCATTTGGTGGGATTATTACCGGCTCTTGCTCCCCGGAGGCAGAAAAATACGGACTGCCTGACGACCGCAGGGAGGAGTTTCCGGATTTTGCCGGAGGGGAGCTTAGAGCCGGTTTAAGCCCACCGGCAGCCAAGGAGAACGCCGCCCCGCTCACCACGGGTTCTCCCCACCCCATTTCCCACAGTGATTTTAATACCAGGTAAAATAAGGGCAAAACCCTTTCCATTTCTTCCAGCGGTTAGGTGGGCCGCCCCGCATCGGGTCATGTTAAAGGCCATTCCTCTTCTACACGCCCTTTAACAGGGAAGGGAAAATAAAAAACAAAAAGCCCCTTGGGGAGTTCGCCTCTCCAAGGGGCTTTTGCATTGCCGTTTGAATCTGTGTTTGTGGGGATTACCCTTTAATCCCGTACCGCTTCATCTTCCGGAACAGGGTCTTTCGATCCACGCCCAGGGCCTTGCTGGCCCGGCCCTTGCGTCGGCCCATGCGGGTCAGGGTCCTGTGGATGAGGTCCTTTTCAAACTCGGCCACGGCCTCCTTGAGGGTCTGGTTTTCATCGTTGGCCGCGGCCAACGGACCGTGGGAGAGGCTGTCCGGATCCAGGAACTCCAACCGTCCCAAGGAAAGGAATTGGTAAATGACATTCTGGAGCTGGCGGACATTGCCGGGCCAGGCGTAGTTCACCAATTGCCCCATCATCTCGTCGGTGAGCTGGGTGGAGTTTTCGGTTTTGGGGTAGGAATTGATGAAGTGCTCCACCAGCAGGGGGATGTCCTCGGACCGCTCCCGCAAAGCCGGCAGGGTGATGGGGACGATGTGGACCCGGAAAAAGAAGTCCTCCCGGATCTTTTTCTGGCGGACCATGCGCTGGAGGTTCCGGTTGGTGGCGCAGATGAAGCGGATGTCGGGCCTCTTCACCTCGGTGCCCCCCACGGGGATATAGCCGTTGCCGTCCATGACCCGCAGGAGCTTGACCTGGTTGGCCACGGAGATTTCCCCCAATTCGTCCAGGAAAAGGGTTCCCCCCTCGGCCATGTCCAGGATCCCGGTTTTGTCGGTGTCAGCCCCGGAAAAGGCGCCCTTTTTATGGCCGAAGAATTCACTTTCAAACAGACTCTCGGGGACGGCCCCGCAGTTCACCGGCACAAAGGGCCTTTCCTTGCGGGAGGAATTCTTGTGGATGGCCCGGGCCACCAACTCCTTGCCCGTGCCCGAATCCCCGTAGATGACCACGCAATCGTCCATGGAGGCGGCCTTGACAATGAGGCGGTAGACCCGCTGCATGGCGTCGGATCCCCCCAGGATGTCCCCGAAGCGATCCCGGCCCATGAGGCGCTTTTTCAGCTCCTTGTTTTCCTGGGCCAGGGCGATGCTGGCGTGCTGCTTTTCCGTGACGTCAAAGACCACCCCTTCCATGCCCAGCAATTGGCCCTGGGCGTCGTAGATTCCCGCCCCCTGCTCCAGGACCCATTTTTCATTGTCCATGAGGGTGTGGATCCGGTAAAGCTGCTGAAAGGGCTCCTGGTTTTCCAGGGCCTTGTCCACATCCTTTTCCACCCGTTTCAAATCCTTGGGGACGGCCAATTGATCGTAGTGACGGCCCCGGTATCCCATGAAGTGGTCGGCCCCGTAGCCGGTCATTTTCCGGCAGCCTTCACTCATGAATTCCAGGTTCCAGCGGCCCCCGTCCCGGCGGCAGCGATAGACCATGCCGGGCAGATTCCCGATCAGGGCATCCAGCTGCCGGTTCTTTTCGTCCAGATCCCTGCGGATGCTCCGGTTTTTCTCCCGCAGGGCTTCATTCATCCGGCCCATGGCAATGTGGGTCTTCACCCGGGCCATGACCTCCCCGGAGTGGAAGGGGCGGGTGATGTAATCCACGGCCCCCAGCTCAAAGCCGCGGGTCTTTTGTTCCTTCTGGTCCATGGCCGTGATGAAGATCACGGGGATGTCCCGGGTGTGGTCCTCGGCCTTGAGCCGTTCACAGACTTCAAATCCATCCATGCCCGGCATGACCAGGTCCAGGAGGATGAGGTCCGGGAGGTGGCGCTTGGTGAGCTCCAGGGCCCGGGCCCCGGTTTTGGCAATGGTCAGGCGGTATTGGTCCTTGAGCATGCCCACCAGGATGTCGATGTTGGTGGCACTGTCGTCCACGATCATGATCAGGGGGTATTCCGATCTCATGGGGTATTCCCCTCCATCATTTTTTGCAGTTCTTTCACACAGCCCACGGCCGGATCATGGTCGTAGGCGGCAATGTGATTTTCCAATTCCAGCCGCAGGGGATGTTCCAGGGCAGCGGCCAGGGACTCCATGAGTCGGGTGAGTTCGCCGATTTCCGGGAAAATCAGGGCATCTTCCAATTCCCCCAGGATGCGGGCGGCGGCCTGGGCATCTTTAATGCGGGGTTCAACGGTTTTCACGGCCTCGGGCACCAGGGTTTTAATGGAGGTCAACACCTCCCCCAGGGCTTCCCCCAGGGCGTCCAGGGAAGTTTCTCTGGACCGGGGCAGGCTTTCGGCGTCCCGGCACTGGGACTCCAATTCCCGGGCCAGGCCGGAAAGGTTCCCCGCCCCGATGCTGGCGGCACTCCCCTTGAGGGTATGGGCCAGGGAGATGATCCCGGACCGTTCCCCCCCCTTCCACAGGGATTCCAATTGATCCAGGGTGTGGAGGTGGCTCTTGGCAAAGGTGGAAATCACCTTGCGATAAATGGCCGGACTCACCCCCATGTCGTCCAGGGCGGCCCGGACCTGGATCCCGGGCAATTCCCGGGGCAAGCCGTCTTCGGCGGTGTTCTCCGAGTCCGGACGGGCCGGCAGCTCATCCTCGGACTTGGGCCGGACAAATTCCTTGAGGATGGCAAAGAGCTTGTCCTGGCCCACGGGCTTGGAAATATAGCCGTTCATTCCGGCCTCCAGGCAACGGGCCTCGTCCTCCTTGAGGGTATGGGCGGTCATGGCGATGATGGGCAATTCTTCGGCCGAGGCAAACTTCCGGATGGCCCGGGTGGCCTCGTACCCATCCATGCCCGGCATCTGCACATCCATGAGCACGGCGTCGAAATTCCCCTGGGCGACCTTGTCCACGGCCTCGGCCCCGTTTTCGGCCAACTCGGCGGTGATCCCGGCCTGTTCCAGCATGGCCAGGGTGATCTCCTGGTTGGTGGGGGTATCCTCGGCCACCAGGATCTGGCAGCCCCTGAAGTGGGCCCGGTATTGGAATCCGGCCCGTGGGGCGCTGACCAGGGGGGTGGGAAATTCCGGCTCCAACTTCCGGGGATCGGCCAGGCCCAGGGGCAGGATAAAGCAGAAGCGACTGCCCCGCCCGGGCTGGGAATCCACGGTGATGGTTCCGTCCATCATTTCCAAAAGCTGCCCACAAATGCTCAGGCCCAGGCCCGATCCCCCATACTTCCGGGTGGTGCTGGCGTCCAACTGGGAAAAGGGGGTGAAAAGCAACTCCTGCTGCTCCGGGTCAATGCCGATGCCCGTATCCGTTACCATGAATTGGAGGAGTTCCTGCTTGGGGCGGCCCAGGGTATCCACCCGGGACACCCCCAGGGTGATGGTGCCGCCCCCGTCGGTGAATTTAATGGCATTGGAAAGCAAATTAGTGAGGATCTGGCGCAGCCGCAGGGAGTCCCCGGAGAACCAGAGGGCGGTCTCCGGCCCCATGTCCACCTTGAAGCGAATCCCCTTTTCCGCCATGCGATGCTTGAACAAATCCGTGACCTGGCCGATGAGGCGGCCCAGGTGAAAGGAATGGATCTCCAGGGTGAGCTTGCCCGCCTCGATCTTGGAAAAGTCCAGAATGTCGTCGATGACGCCCAGCAGGGCATGGCCCGAGGTGTGGATGATCTGGATGTACCGGGCAATGCGGCCCGAAGGGGACTCGTTCATCACCAGCTCCGAGGCGGAGATCACCCCGTTGAGGGGGGTGCGGATTTCATGGCTCATGTTGGCCAGGAAGCTGGACTTGGCCTGGGTGGCGGCGTCGGCGGCCTCCATGGCCTTGTTCAATTCCTGGTTGGTGGTCTGGAGTTCTTCGGTGCGCTCCTCCACCCGCTTCTCCAACTCGTGGTAAGCGGTTTTCAAATCCCGCTGGGCCTTGACCCGGTCGGAAATGTCCCGGACCGAGCCGATGATTTTCATGGGGCCGCCCCGGTGGTTTCTCACCAGCATGGCGGTGATGGAACAGGTGAGCTGGCTGCGGTTGGGCTTGGACATCAGGGTTTCCACGTCCCGGAGCCGGTCCTCGCGCAACACCCGTTCCAGAAA
>JAKSBM010000125.1 GCA_022361135.1 Desulfobacterales bacterium
CACCCTCTAGGGAAAGGAGATAGTTTAGATTTACCTCATCAGCCTTCTGGTCTTCACCGGCGTCATCGGAATCCTGGTCACGGTTGTCCTGTTTGTGGAGGCCAAGGTGACCAGCCAGGGGGAACATAAAATTGTTGTCAACGGCAAGGAAGATGAAGCCATCACCATATCCGGCACCCCCACCCTGCTGTCGGCCCTGTCCGACAAGGAAATCTTCCTTCCCTCGGCCTGCGGCGGTTCCGGTTCCTGCGGCATGTGCAAATGCACGGTTCCCGAAGGGGGCGGCCAGGTCCTGCCCACGGAACTGGCCCACCTCTCCCGCAAGGATAAAATGAACAACGTTCGCCTCTCCTGCCAGCTCAAGGTCAAGGAGGACATGAAGATCCAGATTCCGGAATCCATCTTCGGTATCAAAAAAATCGGCGCCACCGTGGTCTCCAACGACAATGTGGCCACCTTTATCAAGGAATTGGTCCTCAAGCCCGACGAACCCCTGGACTTTGAAGCCGGGGCCTATATCCAAATCGACGTGCCCGAGTATGACCTCACCTTCAAAGACTTCCAAATTGATTCCAAATACGTGAGTGAATGGAAAAAATACAACCTTTTCGACCTCACGGCCAAGGGCATCAAACCCGGCTTCCGGGCCTATTCCATGGCCAACCCCCCCTACGACCGTGACATTGTCATGCTCAACGTCCGCATTGCCACGCCCCCGCCCGGGGCCGCCGGTACCCCCCCGGGATTCGGCTCTTCCTATATTTTCGGCCTGGACCCCGGGGACCGGGTCATGATCTCCGGCCCCTACGGGGACTTCATGGCCAAGAAAACCGAAAATGAGATGTGCTTCATCGGCGGCGGGGCCGGCATGGCGCCCCTGCGCTCCCATATCTTCCACCAGCTGCGGGGCATCAATTCCGGACGGAAGATCTCCTATTGGTACGGGGCGCGGTCCAAAAAGGAAATGTTCTACGACGATGATTTCAAACAGCTGGAAAAGGATTTTCCCAATTTCCGATACATGGTGGCCCTGTCCAGCCCGGAAGAGGAGGACGATTGGTCCGGCCTCACCGGCTTCATCCACACCCACCTGTGCGACTCCTACCTGTGCAAACACGAGGATCCCACGGAAATTGAATACTATCTTTGCGGTCCCCCACCCATGATTGATGCCGTCATCGAAGGCCTCTATGAAATGGGCGTGGAAGACGACATGATCTTCTACGATAAATTCAGTTAAGCCCCTGTTTTTCCATCCCGGTCCCCGTGGTCCGGATCCGGGATGGATTCCCCCACCCTATTTATCCCCGTATTATTACTTTTAAACACCATTCAATTCGGGTAAACTCCCCAGGTCAGCCTGGCTATTCGGCACGGGAGTTGCCATGGAATATCCGGCTTGGAACCCTGAAAGAGGATTGACCTTAACCCTGCGGATCAAAACCATGAACTCCAATCTTTCAATGCCGGGGCAACCATCCCCGAAATCAGATACGGGCAGCCCACAGCCTTCCATGCTCCAACAGAATCTCTTTACCCATCACAACTCCGTAATGCTGGTTATTGACCCGGATACCAGCCGGATCGTTGACGCCAACCCAGCGGCGGAATCCTATTACGGATGGGCCAAACCCGAACTCACCCGGAAAAAAATCACAGAAATAAACCTCCTAACACCGACAAAAATATTCACCCAGATGATCAAGGCCCGGTGCAAAAAGAAAAACCATTTCACCTTCCGCCACCAATTGGCCAATGCAGAGGTCCGGGATGTGGAGGTATACAGCGCCCCCATCAACCAGGGCGGCCACCAATTGCTATATTCCATCATCCACGACATCACCGAGTGTAAACAAATCCAGAACAGTTTGCGCAAAACCCAGGACCGGCTGGAGTCGGTCATCCGGGAACGGAACTCGGAATTGGAGGACATCCAAAAGGCCCTGGACATCCTGCTCAAACACAGGGAGATGGACAAAACCCAAATGGCCGGGAAATTAAAATCCCGTTACGACGCCCTGGTCGCCCCCCTGGTGGGGCAATTGAAATCCAGCCTGGACAGCCCCCGGCAAAAGACATTAATGGACATTTTAGAATCCAGCCTCACCGATTTACTCGGCCCCCTCCCCCCCCATCCGGCCCCACTGGAACAACTGACACCCACCGAGGTCCAGGTGGCCGCCATGGTCAAGCAGGGCATGACCAATAAAGAAATCGCCCAGGCGACCCACAAAAGCATCCGAACCATCAGCAACCACAGGGATCACATCCGGGAAAAACTGGGAATCCGAAACCGGAAAATCAATTTAAGGGTTCATCTGAACAGCCTGAAATAACCCTGCCCGGAAGGCCGAGGACCATACACATGGACGGGCGGCATCGAC
>JAKSBM010000443.1 GCA_022361135.1 Desulfobacterales bacterium
CAGAGTGGCTACCATCAGGATAACAAGTCTTTTTTTCATTTCTTCCTCCCATTTGGATTGTTAAAAAGTTTTTAAAGGTCTTGCTTACTGCATTATTGAAATATCTACTCCTTTGTCTGCCATGAATTGATTCATCCGGTTGAGGATGTCCGGATCAATCTCGGGCCGGGTATAGTCGGCCAGCAATTGATTTCGCGTCTTTTGAATATTATCCAGCAGTTTTTCATCCGGGGTCATCCCCTTCACACTGCCCCTCAAAGCCACAGCCGGGGTCCATGCGTGGGTCCTGCATTTATTCAGGGTATCCTTGGACATGATGAACAGACCACCCGGGCCGACCTCCCGGATCAGGTCAAGGTTTAAGGTGTCATCATTGACGTCCATGTCATCCAGATAAAACCGATTCATGCGGATGATCTCCAGGTCCATGATGAATTTTTCAAAGCTGATGGCGGCAAAGGAATCCAGGACCCCCGCACCGTGGACGATGACGCTGACATTATTTTCCATGGCCGTGAACATGGAAAGCATGCTTTCGTATCCCGCCTGGGCCGACAGGGATTTGGCATCGTTGGTGGTGCCTCCGCACCGGCTGGGCATGCCCCATCGTCTGGCAAGGGCTGCCGTGTATCTGGCCTGGAGGGCATAGGCCGGCGAGCCGATGGATATATTTCCCGAAATCATGTCCGCCCCGTAGCATTGCAGTCCGAATATGACAGGATTGCCCGGGTTTAAGGCCTGGACAATCATGATCACCGACAGGCATTCGGCTGCGGCCATGGCCACATTGGACGCCAAATCGATGGGACCGGTTGTTCCGGCGGCCACCCCGGAGGATGCCATGACGGGTTGATTGTACCGGACGGCTGCTTCAACGGAGTCCAGGGTCATTTCATCAATTTGAAGGGGGCTGATGGGGCTGACCATGGTGATGAGTCTGGGGGCTTCGGCAAGGATATCTTCACCGCCTGCCCGCATGGCTGTAAGGGCCATGAGATCCTTCACCTGGGACAGGGAACCGGGGATTCCCATGAGGCATTTATCCGAATAAAGCAGGGAGGCATAATGCATGGCAAGGTGGTGATGGTCCGCCGGCACATCCGATGGCTGTGCAAGGATACCGCCGTTGAACTGGAGTTCGGGGCTGAGCTGGACCAATTTCAGTAATTCGAGATGATCCTTGAACTTCGCATCCCTGACATTTCCTGCGGCATCCATCACCGAGGAACACCCGTATCCCGGGGCGATCTTGGACGGCCCTGTGCCAATGTCAAGATCATGATCGGGATTGATCGCCTTAAGGCTAAAGGAAACCGGGGCCTTGCCCAGGGTTTCCAAAACCTCTTCCCTGTCAAAGCAGATCCGGTCTTCGCAGATTTTAAATCCCAGTGCCTTGAACCGTTCCAGGTAAGGGGCACTGAGGATCTTAATGCCCACCTGCTCCATGATATCCAGGGTAAGCCCTTCCAGCTTTGCCAATTTTTCGTCCATCACTTGGGAGATCTGCGTATTCATAAGGCGTCCTTATTACTAATCTGGCAATTAAATACAAGGGAATTTGCACCATAAGCAATTTTTGGATGCTTAAAATGATTTTTGACTAGCCTGCCCGGTTGCTTTTGGAGCATTCCCAAATGCCATAGGGTATTTGGGAATGCTCCTTTTCGTTTTTGCTGGAGCTTGGAACGGCCCCCTTCCCTTGGATAGTCTTTTCAAAAATCGAATCAAGGTTTTAAGCATCCACTGTGCTTGCGTCGACCATGGAGCGAACCGTTCCCTGGTCGGTGGGGGGAAGGAGTAAACCTTTCCCCTCGCACCCGGTA
>JAKSBM010000598.1 GCA_022361135.1 Desulfobacterales bacterium
CATGATGCGATCCTTGCCTCCCAGGATGGTGCACAAAGGAATGGCCACGGTGGCCCAGAAGGCGCCCCGGGTGACGGACACCTTGGAGTAGGTGAGCAGGACAATGAGGATGACCATGGGGATGATGAAATACCAGCCCTGTCTCAATGTGTCGCTGAGTTTGGGTAGATCCTTTTTGGGCAGGCCCTTCATTCCTTTCTTTTGGGCTTCGATGTCAATCATGACAAAGAGGCCCACGTAATAGAGAATGGCCATGAGACCTGCGGCTTTCATGATTTCCGGGTAGGTGATCCCCAGGACCTCCATGATGATGAAAACGGCAGAGCCCATGATGGGGGGCATGAGAAGTCCCCCGGCACTGGAGACGGTCTCCACGGCACCGGCAAAATAGGGTTCATATCCGCTGCGTTTCATCAGGGGGATGGTGATTTGTCCCGTGCCGGCCACATTGGCCGTGCCGCTGCCGGACAACATGCCAAAGAGGGAACTGGCCACCACGGCGATCTTGGCCGGGCCCCCACGGACATGGCCGAAGATGCTGAAGGAGAGGTTGATGAAAAATTCCCCGCCCCCGGCCTCCCTGAGCAGGGAGCCAAAGAGGATGAAAAGAAAAATATAGGTGGCTGAAATCCCGCAGAGCATGCCGAACAAACCGTCGGTGGTGATGAACATGCTGGAGATGATGCGTTCGAAGGAATAATTTTTATGGGCCAGCAGTCCGGGAAGGGATTCCCCGAAACGGGCATAGAGGATGGCAACGATGGATATCACCGGAAAAATTCGGCCCAGGGTCCTCCGGGCCGCTTCCATGCAGAGCAGGATGAAGACGGAGCCGAAGATCAGTTCGTGGATTGGCGTGCCCATGCCGATGGCCCCGATTTTTTTAAACCAGGTGGAAAAAATATAGATTCCAAAGAAAAGGCTGAGCCCGGCCAGGCAGGCACCGTCCCAGGTGATTTTTTTATTCTTGTTCTGTCTGAAATCGTAGAAAAGGAAGATCAGAACCAGGCCAAAGGTGACATGGATCACCCGCTGGTTCATGGCGGTGAGTTGAAAGACCCCGGTGCAGAGCTGGAACAGACTCATTGCCAGGGCAATGGCTTTGATTAATACGGGAATTTCAGGGCGGGGGGCATCCTGTATCAGTTTGGATTGTTCAGTCATGATGGTCCTCGATTGGGGCCAGCCTTCCGGATGCCGGGCGGCCTCGGGAAGGCTGGGCAAGGTGTTGGGATTATGGTGATTATTTATTCATAGTATTGTTCGCGCTGGTCCCAGATTCCCATTTCCTGGTAGTAGAGAATGGCGCCGGGATGGAACCCCACGGGAACGGTGTTGGATCCCCGGAAGGCGTTGTGGATGGTGTACATTGTGGCCATGGGGTGGATGGCATTTCGATCTTCATGGTTGTCGTAGATGGTTTTGATCATTTGGTAAACCAGAAGATCGGGCAGGTCCTTTCTGCAGAACCAGACCTGGGGAAGGCAATAGGTATGCACATCCCGGTCTATGCCATTGTAAGTTCCGGCCGGGATGGTCTTGGGAATCACATTGGAATATTTGGCACGGACCTTTTTGAGGCAGTCGGGCTCCATGTCCAAAAGGTCAATGGGGATGTCCCGGGCCAATTCCATGACCGAGGAAAGGGGAGACCCCGCAGCAATGATACCGGCGTCGATGGTTTTATCCCGCAGCCCCCGGGTGACTTCGGTGAAGGAAATATACTTGGGATTGAATTTGGAAAAGGGCATGTCCCAGCCGGTTTCCGGATGGTTTTTGGCCCAGATGTTCAGGGTGGCGCTGCCGGCCGGTCCCACACCAATGGTTTTGCCTTCAAAGTCATAGATGGATTTGATGCCGGAATCCTTGCGCACGATCCAATGGGTGTCACTGGTGTGCCCCACGGCGATGATGCGGATCTGATCCACATCCAGCCCCTGCTTTTTCAGGTCGGTGAGGGTGCCCATGCAGGCCAGGCCCATGTCCATTTCTCCCCGGATGAGCAACCGGGCATTTTCCGTGGATGCTGCCGTGGATTCGGCGGTCACCCGAACCCCTTCAACGGAATTATTGATCATGGAAGCAAAACCGGCCCCAATGAAATAATAGGTCCCGGCAGGGCTTCCCGTGCCAAAGGAAAGAAATTTCAGTGCCGAGGCATTCTGGGGCAGGGTCAGGGCAAATAGAGCGGTGAATAGGGCAATGGTGCAGAATTGGACAAAATTACGCTTTTTCGAAACCATGATATCCTCCTGGAAATACGATTTTCGCGGTTTGTATTATTGGGACTACAACTCCTTCACAACCAGGGTAAAACCCGTGGGCATGAAGTCCCCGGGGAATTTTTTGGCATCCATGTAAACCGGGAATTTTCTGGACAGGGTTTTGCCCGGTTCAATGGCCTTTTTCTTTCTCGGATACATGCCGCCGACGGCCGGACCCTGGGGCAGAAGAATGTTGACCCGGTACCGGTGGGGGGATTGGCTTTCATTGGTCAAAGCCACCTCAAAGTGGAGGCGGGAGGTCCCTTTGTAGTCTTCATAGAAGTAGGACACCTTGGATACACGGACATTTTCCGGAATCTGGTAAACGATGGTGTCTCCCAGTTGGTCATCGGATTTGGCCGGTTTTGCCGCCGTTGTCATGCAGGCGGGCAGAAATAGGGCAAAGGACATCAAAAGTACGAATAGAACGAGGGGTTTAAGGTTGAACTTCATCACATCTCCTTTTTGCTACCAGTTGTAGGATTGATATAAAAAAATGGGGGCTTATCCGTCCGGGAGGGAGTTAAAAGGCACACCTCTCCCTTTACCCGTGGTGGGGGTACCCCGGGCGGAATGAATCTCCCCAACAAATTCGTTGAACCGATTGTCTAGGCCGGGATAACTGTCCCGGAAATATTCGGGTTAGGGAACAAAGGAATCTTCGGCCGTGCCGGGCAATCTTTTGTACATGGTTCTTGCCTTTTCCAGATGGGTCCGTGTGCGTTCATGGGCCAGATCCGCATCTTTTTTAATCAGTGCATCCACGATTTCCCTGTGTTGATCTATGAGGGTCAGGACTTCCTTTGGGTTGAGTTCGGATTTTGTTTTTTCGATGAGGAATTCAGAATACCCCTGGGTCACCGATTCGGTGATGAATTGAACGATGGGGTTGCCCGACATTTTTGCCACCTCGCAGTGGAAGCTGACATTGATTAAACGGGCCTGGCGACAGGAGGTTTCGGTGAGTTTTTCGGCATGGTCCAGGAGTCGGCTCAGATTTTCCACGGATTTTGGATCGGCCTGGAGGGCCACGGTCCTTGCCGTTGCCGGTTCGATGTAGAGACGTGCCTGGATTAGATGGTCATAATCGACCTTTCCCATCTGGATCAGATTATGGAAACTTTCGGTGATGGCGTCGGCGGTGAGTTCACAGACGTAGGCTCCGGCATTCATCCCCCGTTTGGTGATGATTAAACCGGATTTTTTCAGGCTTTTGAGGGCTTCTCGGATGGTCACGCGGCTGACTTGAAATTGGTCACAGAGTTCGCGTTCCGTGGGGAGTTTTTCCCCGGGCAGGAAATTGCCGTCGGTGATGGACTTTTTGAGTTGGATTTCCACTTCCTGGGACAGAAGGGTTTTACGCAGAGGTTTGAATGTGGCAGCCATGGGCTCCTCCATTGATGTCTGAAGTATGATGACTGTAGTCATACCACCGGAAAATCCAATGTCAATTACTTTTTTTTATAAAAGATTAGGAAGTAAAAAACGGGATGGGCTTTGGGTGGGCTTTTGAGGGTGCTAAGGTTTTGAATTTAAATAAGATAAGTTGTTTTATGAAGGACGTGGGGCCACGGCGGTTTTTTGTCTACCATGGCCCCGTGTTGTGTGAATTGCCATGAATGGCGTTGGGGGTAAGTATTTAATTTTGTACTACATGGCGGAACAAAGGGGGCTATTTCCCCA
>JAKSBM010000416.1 GCA_022361135.1 Desulfobacterales bacterium
AATACCGCTCGGCGCACCGGGCGCCGGCGTTTCCACCATAATCCCTTTAAATTAAGGAGGTCCGTATGGATAAGCATGCCATGCATTACGACACCCTGGTTAAGGTGACCGGAGCCATTGCCCAGTGCAAGGATCCAGAGGAAGTGGCACTGGTTACGGCGGAAAGCGTGAAGACCGCATTCAAGGCAAAGGGATGTTCGGTGTTCCTTGTGGACAGGGAAACCCGGGAGCTGGGCCTGGTGGCCTCTTCCGGGTTGAGCAAAACCTATCTGAACAAGGGGCCCATCCATTTCATGCAAACCATCCGGGAGGCCAAGGATGCCGTACCCGTGGCCATCTACGATGTCATGGACGATCCCGGGATCGAGTATCCGGACGCGGCCCGTGCCGAAGGCATTGCCTCCCTTCTGGGGGTGCCCATCATCAGCCACAATAAAATCATCGGTGCCCTGCGCCTTTACACGGCCGAGCCCTGGGAATTCGCCCACGGGGACATCAACCACGTCCAGGCCGTGGCCCTGATCTGCGGCATGGCCATGGACATGTGTCGGATGTACAAGGGGTACAAGACCAGCATCGAAATCCTCAAGCACATGCGGGGGAAGGATTCCTACACCAGCCGGAAATGGACGCCCTATGAGGGGGTGCCCAAAAGTGTTTCCCCCTCCATCTGTGCCCATTGACGGGATAAAACGGACCGGCCCGGCGACCGGTCCGCCACTCCCCCCTGGCCATGGCCACTTGAGCAAACCAGCACCCACATAATCCCGGCGCCATCCATGGTGCCCAAATAAAAATCCCGGTCCGGGGCTGAATCAGCCCCGGACCGGGATTTGTGTTCACAAAGACCCAGGGCCCCTGTGTATGCAGGTCGGTTTATTTCCCTTGCATCATGGCTTCGATGTCCCCTTCAACATCCCCGATGGGTTTGATGTCGAAGTTGTCCACGAGAACCTTGAGAACCGCAGGGGAGACAAAGGCGGGGAGGCTGGGCCCAAGGCGGATCCCCTTCACACCCAGGTGGAGGAGGGCCAGGAGGACGGCCACGGCCTTCTGCTCGTACCATCCGATGTCAAAGGAGATGGGCAGTTCGTTAATGTCTTCCAGGCCGAAGACTTCCTTGAGCTTCAGGGCAATGACGGCCAGGGAGTAAGAGTCGTTGCACTGGCCCGCATCCAGGACGCGGGGGATGCCGCCGATGTCGCCCAGGTTGAGCTTGTTGTACCGGTATTTGGCGCAACCCGCGGTGAGGCTGATGGTATCCTGGGGCAGTTTTTCAGCCACTTCGGTGAAGTAACCGCGGCCCTTTTGACGGCCGTCGCAGCCGGCCATGACAACGAAGCGTTTCACGGCGCCGGACTTCACGGCATCCACCACCTTGTCGGCCAGGGCCAGGACCTGGTTGTGGGCAAAGCCGCCGACGATGGTGCCGGTTTCAAGTTCCTTGGGTGCGGCACAGGTTTTGGCCTGGGCGATGATGGCGGAGAAATCCTTCTCCCCACCGGCGGTACGGTCGGAAATGTGCTGGACGCCGGGGTAGGCCACAACGCCGGTGCTGTAGATCCGATCCTTGTAGGTATCGTTCTTCTTAATGGGGGTGATGCAATTGGTGGTCATGAGGATGGGGCCGTTGAAGGCGTTGAATTCCTCGTTCTGTTTCCACCAGGCAGAGCCGTAGTTCCCCCGGAGGTGGTCGTATTTCTTAAATGCGGGGTAGTAGTTGGCCGGCAGCATTTCCCCGTGGGTGTAGACGTCGACGCCGGTGCCCTGGGTCTGCTTGAGGAGTTCTTCCATGTCCTTGAGGTCGTGGCCGGAGATGAGGATACCGGGCTTTTCGCCCACGCCGATGTTGACTTCGGAAATTTCGGGGTTGCCGTAGCTGGAGGTGTTGGCCTGGTCCAGGGCGGCCATGGTGGTCACGGCCACTTCGCCGCATTTCAGAACCCAACCCACCATGTCGTCCACGCTCAGATCTTCGGTGGTGGAGGCCAGGGCTTCCAGGATGAAGTCGTAAATTTCTTCCTTTTCAACGCCCAGGACGGCGGCGTGCTTGGCATAGGCAGCCACACCCTTGAGGCCGAGGATGAGGAGTTCCCGCAGGGATCTCACGTCTTCGTTTTCAGTGGCCAGGACGCCGACGCCCTTGGCCTTGTCCTGGAACAGGGCAGTGTTTTCCTCGAACCAGAGTGCGGATTCATGGAAAAGGGGCGCATCGGCAGCAGGGGCCTGGGCAAAAAGGCCCTGAAGTTTCTGCCAGAGTCCCTCTTTTTTGGGGCCGGAAACCATGCCGTCGAACCGGCTCTTCAAATCCCGTTTTACCCGGATGGACTGCTGCACCCATTGGGTGAGGCTGGAGTCGTCGAAGTTGGCATTGGTGATGGTGGTGAAAAGGGCCTTGGAAACAAAGAGTCCCAGATCATTACCGCTTTTGGCACCCTGCTTTTTCAAGCCCTGTTCCAGAACGGCAATGCCCTTGAGGTTGTATATTAAAAGGTCCTGGAGGTTGGACGTGGTTTCTTCTTTACCGCACATACCTTTGATGGTACAGCCGGTTCCTTTGGCAGCTTCCTGACATTGAAAACAAAACATAAGAATCTCCTTGGTGGATGGTGGTTAATTGCTCAAACGTAGCCCATAGATACATCAGTCAAAGATGGGTTTCCTTGACCTGGATCAAGACTGGGAAAAAAATCCGTTTTTTTTCATCCATGGGAAAGAATACGCCCGCCAGCCCCGGATCAGCCCGATGGACCGACACACATTTTCCTTGACATTCAAAGCACAACAGGCAGTATTCTTGCTCCGTCAATCCGATTCAGATAACGATGCGTCCGTAAAGGAATGGGGTCATGTGTGGAATATGTGGGTACTATACCGGTCAACAGCTATCTAATCCTCCAAAGGAACAGCAAACCCTCCAACGCATGTGCCACGCCATCCGGCACAGGGGACCGGACGACCACGGTATCCACATCAATCCCCGGGAAGGGATTTGTTTCGGCCACCAGAGGTTAAGCATCATGGGCCTTGAAAACGGCCGGCAACCCATGACAAGCCCGGACCAAACCCTGACCCTGATTTTCAATGGGGAAATTTACAATTACAAGGAGATCGAGGAAAAACTATCCCCCCTGGGATACCACTTCCGAACCGGCTCCGATACCGAGGCCCTTCTCCACGCGTACCATGCCTGGGGAATTGATTGTTTGGAACACATTCGGGGAATGTTTGCCTTCGCACTTTGGGACGATAAAAATAAAGAATTGTTCTGTGCCAGGGACCGCCTTGGCATAAAACCCTTTTTCTATTTTCTGGAAAACGATTTATTTGTCTTTGGTTCTGAAATCAAAGCCGTCCTTCAACACGACCACGTCCGGCCCACCCTGAGTCAAACCGGACTTGTCAATTATCTCCGATTTCAATACATCCCAGCCCCCGACACCATTTACGGCCAGATCAAAAAACTTCCTCCGGGGCATTATCTCCATATCCGGAACCAAGGTCCACGCATCGCACCCTATTGGTCACTGGATCCCCTTTCCCAAAGCACGGACCTTGACCTGGAAACCCACGGACAAAGGCTCCACCATATGCTGAGCCAGACCGTGGATCTCCATCTCATGACTGAAGTCCCTTTGGGGGCATTTTTAAGTGGCGGTGTTGATTCCAGCATCGTGGTTTCCCTCATGAGCCGGCTGTCCAAACAGCCGGTGAAAACCCATTGCGTGGGATTCCAGCAAAGGGAATTTGACGAAACCCCATTTGCCGATGAAATTGCCGATCGGTTCCATTGTGACCACCGGAATATAACCGTTTCCCCCGGAATCACCGATATTCTGCCCAAACTCATCTGGCACATGGACGAACCCTTTGCCGACGCGTCCATGGTTCCCAGTTACTACATCTGCCGGGAAGCCAGAAAACGGGTAAAGGTCTGCCTGTCCGGAGACGGGGGGGATGAATTGTTTTCCGGGTACAATTGGTACGCAGAATTATTAAAACTCAACAGCTTGGACCAACGTCTCCCCTCCCTTACCAGGCGCTGGGCCGGGGGTGTCAGTCGATGGCTCCTGCCCCCGGAACTCCGTGGTAGAACATTCCTAACCAACCTGTCTTCGGGAACGGGATTCCGCCATTTCAACCTGGTTAAATGCTTTGGGGACGACCGGATTCAAAAGCTTCTTCGATGGGAAAACTTCGACGCCGGCCCACTGCCCGAAAACCCGGTAATCAAATCACATGAACAACAGGGGGAAACCGATCCGGTTAAGGCCGCACAGCGAACCGACCTGCAAACCTACATGGTGGAGGATATTTTAACCAAAGTGGATCGAATGAGCATGGCCCATTCACTGGAGGTGCGGGTTCCCATCCTGGACCATAAATTGGTGGAGTATGCCTTTTCCCTGCCCACAAGCCTGAAAATCAATCCGGCGGATCAACGGAAAATCATATTTAAAAAAAGCATTTCAAAACATATTCCAGAGCACTTTTTCAACCGGCAAAAACAGGGATTTTCAGTGCCGTTGAGGCAATGGCTACAGAAAGATTTAAGGGCCCTTGTGGAAGAATGTCTCCTTTCTCCCCAGGCCCGTTGCCTGGAATTCTTCAAGGGAAAACAAATTCGAAAATTATGGCAGAGAATGAATGCGCCGGGCATGTGGATCGACCTCTCCCCCCAAATCTGGACCCTGCTCTGTTTTGAGCTTTGGTGCCGTCAATTCCTGGGCCCGCGTCCCATACAAAAATTATAGGGCCGGTCCCGTGGTTGAGGCCCAATGACGCCAAGCCGAGGCAAAATCACGGACAATGGTCTCCACCGGTTGGATGTCCTGGATTCCGGAAACGCTTTTCCCGGCCTGGAAATAATCCCGGTAGCTGCTGCCCTGGAGGGAGGCCCGCTTCAGCTGCCACACCGATTTCAGGGTATAGGCCATGCGGACATAGTGTTTGAACCGGGGATGGCGGAGGAGTTTTTTGGCCAATGCTCCGGCCCGGGTTCCGGTCTCCATGACATAGGGGGTGTTGATAATGGATACGGGAACCCCGGAAATCCGCTCGGTGAGCACGATATCCGACGCCGAGGCACCGAGGATGGCGGCCTTGTAGTCGGGGTGGGCCGTGCATTCCCTGGAGGCGATGAACCGGGTCCCCAATTGGACCCCGGCATACCCCAGTTCCAGTGCCCGGGTGAAGTCATCGGGGTGGCCAATGCCACCGGCACAGACCAGGGGGAGTCCCAGGGCTGTCAGATCCTTATATAAGGAGTCCGGAGTCTGGGCTCCGGCATGGCCCCCGGCCCGGTTGTTGACGCAGATCAAACCGTCCACACCGGCATCCACCGCCTTTTGTGCCCATTTGAGTTCGGTGACATCGTGGTAGACCTTTCCGCCGTAACCATGGACCATCTCCACCACCCGGGAGGGATTGCCCAGGGCGGTGATGAAAAACCGAATCCCCTTTTCCAGGGCAATGGCGATCCAATTTTCCATGCGGGCTTCATATGCGGATGAGGATTTTTCAACAATGGCATTGAATCCCACGGGATTGTCGGTGAGGCCTTGAATCAAATCAATGCCCCGGGCCAAATCGTAGCCATGGGCGTAAACCAGGGAAACGGGTTGGATCACCCCCAGTCCACCGGCCCGGGACGCAGCGGCCACCAGCTCGGGGTTGGAGCAGGGATACATGGCCCCGCAGATCAAGGGAATGGAAATTTGGGCATCCCGGGTAAATGGGGTGTGGATGTCGGCCATGGGAATCCTCCTTATATAAGATGGCGTGCTTCCAGCATATCACAGGGGAAGTCCATTTCCCCAGGGCCGACGATTTTTTCTTATCCCATTAAAAAAACGGACTATGCATTCAGCTGACGCTTGATTTCAGCTTCCAACTCGGCTTCATCCACATCCTGTCCCTCGGTGACGATGACATCGCCAACCATGATGGCCGGGGCCACGGGGAGGTCGAGTTCATAATATTCATCGGTGTGGTATTCGGCCTTGGGCCGTGACATGGTTTCGATTTCAACGGGGTATTCCTTGCCCAACCTGGGCATGAGCGCTTTGAAATGGGTTCAGGACTTGCCGTTGGGTTCATTGAGGAAAAAACGAAGGGTTAACATACAGACTCCTTGGCTTGGTTAAAAGAAATTCCATATCATTTTGGCCCGATTCTGTCAGCTCCATTTCTAAATCCCATCGCCTTTTGGGATTGTATAATCCACATAATCGTGTATGATGCCTTGTAAAGCGGAAGAACGATTTTCGCACCGGGCTGCCCGGCAGCCGGTATTCAATCCCACCGGATCGACTCGGGAAATCCATATTTTCTGTTGAAACCAACATGCCATTGTCAAAGGCCGTACCATTGGAGGTAAAGGGCCTTGGGATTGAATACAGCCCCATTAACCAAGGAGACTGAATGAGCTTTAAAAAATTTGACTTTAACCCCAAAATCCAGGCCGGCATCGATGCCTGCGGCTATACCCGCCCGACCCCCATCCAGGATGCGGCCATCCCTCCGGTGCTGGAGGGAAGGGATGTTCTCGGACTGGCCCAGACCGGAACCGGGAAAACAGCCGCCTTTGTTCTCCCCCTGCTCCAGCGCCTCCTCAAGGGGCCCCAGAAACAATGCCGGGTTCTCATCCTTGCCCCCACCCGCGAATTGGCCTCGCAAATCCACGACAACATTGAAGCCTTGGCCCAGAAGACCAGCCTAAAGAGCGTTGCCGTATACGGAGGTGTGGGCAAACGTCCCCAGATCACCAAAATTCGCAACGGCGCAGAATTCATCGTGGCCTGTCCCGGTCGTCTCCTTGACCTGCTCAACGAAAAGGCCCTGAGCCTGGATACCATTGAAGTCCTGGTCCTGGACGAAGCCGACCAGATGTTCGACAAGGGATTTCTCCCGGACATCAAACGCATCATCGCCAAATTACCGGCCCAACGCCAGGCCATGGTTTTTTCCGCCACCATGCCCAAGGAGATCCGGAAACTCACCCGACAGATCCTGAAAAATCCAGTCACGGCACAGATTGCCAATACCCAGTCGGTGAAGGAAATCTCCCACAGCATGATCCAGGTCCGCCAAGAGAATAAAACCGCCCTGCTCAAAAGCCTCATCCAGGATCCGGAGATGATTTCCACCATTGTATTCACCCGGACCAAGCACAAGGCCCGGAAGCTGGCCCGCCAGCTCACCAATGCAGGGTTCAACTCCACCTGCCTCCAGGGGAACCTCTCCCAACAAAAACGGCAAAAGGCCCTGGACGGATTCAAGGACGGCACCTTTTCCATCCTGGTGGCCACGGACATTGCCGCCCGGGGAATTGATGTGTCAGGCATTTCCCACGTGGTTAACTATGACGTGCCCGATACGGCGGAAGCCTATATCCACCGCACCGGACGGACCGGCCGAGCCAGCCGCACGGGTAAAGCCCTGAGTTTTGTCACGGACAAGGATTCCAAAATCATCCGCCTCATCGAACGAAACATGGGGCAGAAACTCCAGAAAACCGATGCCCCGGATTTTCCCTCGACCTCCCCCGCCCCCCGGATCCCGGAAGGGGACGCACCCAAGGAATCCCCGGCCCGGGAAGAAACCGAGGAGAGAACCCAGGAGAAAAAGGCCAGACCCAGCCGGAGACGCCGTCCCCGCCGCCCCGCAAGAAGACGGGGACGGGCCAATACCGCCTCCCAGGCCAAGGAACCGACCAAGAAACAGGCCAAGGCCAAATCCCCCCAGGGCGCATCCACCAAGGCCACGGCCAAAAAGCAAGCCGGTAAAGCTGCCCCTCCCAAGCCAAAATCCAAGGCCGGGGAAGTGAAAAACCAGGGAAAAAAGAGCCAGCCCTCCAGGAAAAAAACAACGGGCAAAGCCGCCGCCCCGGCCAAAGCAGATGCCGGCCCGGCCAAGTCCGGTGCAGAAAAGGGCAAAAAAACCCAAAACCCCAAGGGCCAGAAAGCCAAACCCAAGGGGCGTGCCCGGGATGCCTGCCCCATGCCCCTGGCCATACTGGGACACAAACCCAAATAACGAATGCCGCCCTGGACCCGTGGATAAAATTAAACCCCAGCACATTGGAATGGATAGCCCCGCATGACCATCTGTGATCAGGGCCTTGCCCTTAAAAATTTGATTCGACTTCTGCGACTGGAACAGACCCAAGAAAACCATTTCATCGGCCAAAGCCAGGACCTGGGATTCGGCAATGTATTTGGCGGCCAGGTTTTAGGCCAGGCGCTTTCCGCCGCCACCCAGACCGCCGGCATGGCCCTGGGGGTCCACAGCCTCCATGCCTATTTCCTCCGGGCCGGTAACCCGGCCAAGCCCATCCACTACCGGGTGGAACGCATCCGGGACGGCAAAAGCTTTGCCACCCGGAGAATCGTGGCCGCACAGGATGGGGAGGAAATCCTATTCATGTCCTGCTCCTTTCAACGGGAAGAAGCCGGATTTACCCACCAAGACCCCATGCCGGAAAACATCCCCGGTCCCGGGGGCATTGAATCGGAAACCGACATCATCCAACGCCTGGCACAACACATCCCCTCCCCGGCCCGGGAAAAGCTGCTCACGGCCAAACCCATTGACATCCGACCGGTGAACCCCACGGATCACTTGAACCCCCAGCCCGGCCCCCCGGAAAAATATATCTGGTTCAAGGCGGCATCCCCCCTGCCCAAGGATGAAAACCTGCACAAGGCCCTTTTGGCCTATGCCTCGGATTTCAACCTGGTGGACACAGCCCTGTGCCCCCATGCCAAAAGTTTCTGGTCGCCGGACATGCAAGTGGCCAGCCTGGACCATTCCATCTGGTTCCACCGGGAATTTTCCATGGACGATTGGCTCCTTTACATATTGAGAAGCCCCACGGCCTCGGGGGCACGGGGGTTGAACATCGGCGCCATCTACACCCGGGACGGGGTACGGGTAGCCTCGGTGGCCCAGGAAGGGCTCATCCGTCACCGCCCACGGCCCTGATGGGGTGGAGTCACAGCCCCTTGGGAGAACTTTTCTCCTCTGCTGCTTCCATATTTCCATGGGATGCTGGGGTCCCAATGGACAGCTGAAGTTGCCAATCTTCCGGGATACCCCCGGAAAAAATGAGGTCCCACCCTGGGAATTTTCCCCATCAGCTTTTGTTCTTTTACCCTTTCAAAGGCTGAATTTTAAAAAAATCCATGTTCAGTTCCAATTTTTCCCCACAAAGATACGACGATGTGGGACCATTTTTCCAATTTGACCCACCAGTCTGAACACCATTCACCATCTCTTGATTTTCAACCACTTACGCCATTTATGAACCTCCATTCATAACGCTTTTTTACATTTCACCCCCGCCTACATACTAAAAATTACATTTATCAACATATTATCCACAGATTTTCACACCACTTTTGAATATTTACCAATTGTTAATGAAACAATTTGGTTCCCGGTATGATCGGAAAGGCCCCCTGTGGGCAAAGGCTTATCTTCAGACTAAACGCCGTTCAAGCCGACTACCGAGAATCCCCAAACCAGACCCGGGTTAAGTTGCGCTGTGTAAGCTGTAGCTGGATTTCTTTTAATCAAAGGGAGGAAGAAAAGATGAAAAAAGGGTTGATTACGTTATTGTGCCTTGTGTGCCTTCTAATCACCATGGGCCAGGCCGTGGCCGGTGGTGTGGACAACAAACAAAACTTCAGTGCGGCCTACGTTGGATCAACCAGCCGGAACGCTGCCACCGAGGGCGCAGACATTGCTGCCTACAACCCGGCCGGCATCATGCAGATGAAAAACGGCACCTACCTGGAAATTGATGCCCAGGCCCTGACCCTGGATTACGACCACCACATTGATGGGAAGGATTACGGCATCTCTGAGCTGGCCAAACTCCCCACCACATTTGCCGTTCATAAAATGGACAAATGGGCGGTTTACGGTACCTTCACCGTCAACGGCGGCGGCGGTTCCGTGGAATATAAAGAAGGCAACAACATTACCAAGGGGATTGGTCAGGCTGCCTTTCTAGGCGGTTTTGCACCCGCCCTACCTGGCGGTGGAACCTTCACCGATGAGTATGCCTTTAGCGAATGCTATGACTATACCTTTACCACAGGGGCTTCCTACGCCCTATCCGACGCCCTTTCCGTAAGTGCCGGCCTCAGATATGTCATCACCGACAAGGAAGTGGATATCCAGGGGACCTACAGCGGCCAGAAGATCATCGGGAAATACGAACAGGATGCCCAGGGATGGGGTGGGGTCATCAACCTGAACTACCGGATTTCCGACACCCTGAACTTTGCCGCCAAATACGAAACCATCGTAAAGCTCGACTGGTATACTGAAATTGACAATGCGTCGACTGCAATCGGAAGGGGAATCCTTAAAGCCAACGGCCGGGAACACGGCAAGGAATACGCCCGGGATCTGCCCGCCGTATTTGCCACTGGCCTGGAATGGCAGGTCATGGAACAACTGACCCTCTGCCCCTCCTTTACCTACTATTTTGAAAAGGATGCAGACTGGGACACCCAGAATGAGAAAACGGACAAAAACTCCTACGACATTGCCCTGGCCGTGCGCTACAAGGTGAACGATGCCTGGACCGCAACGGCCGGTTACATGTACACCGATGTGGGAATCAAGCCCGAAGATTACGGCATCATTGAAAAGATGAGCCCGCCCTTGGATTGCCATACGGTCAGCCTTGGGGCCGCCTATAAGATGAATGAAAAATGGAGATTCACTTCGGGCATCATGGGCTCCTTCTATGTATCCGACTCCACGAAAGCACTTCCCCCGAACCCTGAAACCAAATACGAAAAAGAGGTGATCACCTACGCCATCGGCGTTCAATACACCTTCTTTTAAGCCATAGAAACACACACAAAAGAGTCTGACGGAATTGTTTTCCGCCAGGCTCTTTTCGTTTTATAAACCCAAAGGGGGGATTTAAATGGCGTTCAGCACATCCGCCACCCATTCCTTGACCTCCACATCTTCAGGATCCCCGTCGATGCGCAGGGATTCCACCACCCGCCGGGCCCCCAATTTATCCACCTGGTTCTCAATGACATCCACGGCCCCGCAAAAATATTCAAAGGACGAATCCCCACATCCAAACAGGGCAAATGCCTTTCCGTTTAGGGAGATGTCCCCAAACAATTCCTGGTAAAAATCTTCAAAATCCTCCTGGAGCTCGATCTCATCCGCCCCCCATGTGGAACAGCCCAGCATGTAAATGTCATAGGCTTTATCCAACTCCGCAACGGAGGTATCCGCCACATTCATCAGGGTCACGGTATGGGAGTCGGCCTCCAATTGTTTCTGGATCAGTGTTGCCACATACTCGGTATTACCGGTTGTGGACCCGTAGATAATCAGTGCATTCCCCATGGCACCTCCTTTATCTTTTTATGTCTGTTCTGGATCTTAAACCATTGAAATCCCATTAAATTCAAACGATAAATTCAGGATAAAAGCGGCCCACCATTCTGTCAACGCCTAAGGGGATATTCAAATGATTCCCCAAAAAACAAAAGGCTGCCGGATGGTGGTTCCGGCAGCCTTTTGATGATCTCAAGGAGGTTACAACAGCCAATATGCATGGGATTTATTTTGGCGTTATGGATGTACCTTATCGCCTCTCTTTTTAGCTGTCAAGAAAAAAGTTTGCTTTAAATAACTTTATCCATATTTTTAACTTTTTCCTATCCCGATAGGATCTGCATTGCCCCGATGCCAGCCAGCCAAAACAGGCCCAGGGTCAGGGCAACGAAAATAAGATTCCCCAATTTTAACAGGGGATGGGTTTTCCGATCTTCCAGGATTCGGGCCATGCTCCGCTGGTCGTCTCCCCCCACCAGGACGAAATAAATCCGGGTAAATCCCAGGGGGATGCTTACCCGGAGGTCCAAGGGATGGGTGCCCCACCCCGTTTTCCGCCTCTCTTCGCTGATGGCCCGGGTTAATTCTTCAAGTTCCATCTCATCCATGGCAGCCTTCATGTCTGCCACAGCCTCTTTCACCTTTTCACGATCAAACACGTGCTCGGTCATGGATCCCTCTTTTTTTTATTCAGTAACTTCAATAGATTAGGACCAAGACAATTTCTTTGTCAAGAAAAGGATCACACCGACCTATCCGAAAGGGAGCCCATCACACCAGACTCCCAAGGCAACACGGATGAAATACACCCGGTGGGCTGGGTCACGGGCAAAGGGGAACCCCGCTGCCCGACCCCCCTGTTAAAGTTTAGTCAATTCTATTCAATACTCCTCCGGGAAAAGCCCATGAGGCCGAGGAGACCACTTCCCAGTAACAAGAGGGAAGAAGGCTCCGGAACCGTCTGGAGGTAATCAAACCGAATGGCTTCAAGAAAAAACTCATCATCATGCTCATTGGCCCGAAGGGGGCCGGGAAGACGCATATTGGCTCTGTCCTCGAGAAG
>JAKSBM010000697.1 GCA_022361135.1 Desulfobacterales bacterium
AAAACCTATACCATCACCACCCTGGTCACCCGCCTCATTGCCCAGGGATATCCCCTGGATGCCATCCTGGTGGTGACCTTTACCGATGCGGCCGCTTCGGAGCTTAAGGTGCGTATCCGGAAGCGGTTGGCCGATTGTTTGGCGGATTTGGACGGGCCCGAAGGTGAAGGGGACGATCTGGTGACCTTCCTGCGTGGCCTGGGGGATGTGGAACTGGTAAAACAAAGGCTCCATTACGCTGTCATTGCCTTTGATACAGCCTGCATTGCCACCATCCATTCCTTTTGCTCCCTCATGCTGCGCACCCACACCTTTGAGAGTGGAGCCCGGTTTGACATGGAATTGGTCACGGACAGCAGCGGCTTTTTTAACCAGGTCTGCATGGATTTTTTCATGACCCGGGTGAATAACCAGGATCCCCTGTTTTTAAAATTTCTTTCCACAAAGAACCTTACCCCGGAACGTTGGGGCAGTGAATTTCGTCAATTGGTGGCCAAGCCCCAAATCAAGCGGATTCCCTCCCGGGCCGATTTTGTTCCCATTTGGGATGAATACCGCCGGGTGACCCGTGAAATGCGTGGGGCATTGGATTCAGGGATGGATGACATCGTGGCCACGGTGCTTCAAAAGACCCCTAGCATTGCCCTGAGCGGCCAGATGTATAAAAAGAACACCGTGCCTGCATGGCTGGCGGCGGCCCGGGAAACCCTGACCCGGGATGGGGAAAATGCCATTTTTGATATGACCCCGGACGGGGACAAGCTTTTCCGCTTCACCAATGATTTCATGGCAGCCAAAACCAATAAGGGAAAAGGCGCGCCCGTTCATTCCTTTTTTGATTTATGCGATGAACTGGCCCGGTTGCAGGGGATATTGGAAGGCAATGTCATCCATTTGAAATTGGCATTTCTGGATTTTTACGACCAGGAGCTGGAACAGTTTAAAACTCGTCGGGGAAAATGTTTTTTTGACGATTTGATCAATGATCTGTCCGGGGCCCTGGCACCGGATTCCCCGGACAGGGAGGGATTGATCGCAGCAGCCCATGGGACCTACCAGGCTTGCCTCATTGACGAGTTCCAGGACACCGATCCCCGGCAGTATCAAATTTTTTCCACCCTGTTCAAGGGGGAGAATCAGGTGACGGGCCAGGCCATGCCCTTTTTCATGATCGGGGATCCCAAGCAGGCCATCTATGCCTTCCGGCGTGGGGATATTTTCGCCTACCTGGAAGCCGCCTCCCAATGCGATGCCGCCTATACCCTGGATTTGAATTACCGGTCATCCCCGGCCATGGTCCGGGGGGTGAACGGGGTGTTTGGCTCTTCCCATAATCCTTTTTTATTTAAGGATATCGGCTTTGTCCATGTGGGCACCCCGGGGGGGCATCAAAATCGCCTTTTGGATTCCCATGGCGCAGCGGTGACCCCGTTTCAATTCATGGTGGTGCCCGATGGGGCTGGATTGAATGTGGAACGGGCACGGCACAGGGTGGCGGATTTGCTGGTGGCACAGATCCAGGCGGATCTGGCGGCAGACATGGTGCTGAATCCCTTGAATTCGGAAAGCAATGATCCGCCAAGACCTTTGAACCTAGGGGATATGGCCGTACTGGTCCGTAGCCATCACCAGGCCGATCTGGTGAAAACGGCTTTGGCCGAGGCCGGAATTCCAGCCCACATGTCCAAAACCGGATCGGTCTATGAATCGGTCCAGGCCCGGGAGTTGTGCGATATCCTCATGGCGGTGCAGGAACCCGGGCATTTGGGGCTCATCCGAGGGGCCCTGTGCACTTCGGTTTTTGGGTTCCTGCCCATTGATCTGGCACGGCGGGATGACGGCTTTGACGGCATGTGGCAGGATCGTTTCTACGGGTGGAAGGAAGCGTGGGAAAAGCGGGGTTTTGTCCATATGCTCCAGGACTT
>JAKSBM010000665.1 GCA_022361135.1 Desulfobacterales bacterium
ATTTAAAACAATACACCTTCCAATGGGCTTCCGATGTTTCCACGGTTCCCGTGGGTACCATCATGCAGGTGTCCAAGGATTGGGTGGACAATGCCCAGATCGGTTCCACCATTACCATCGAAGGGAAAACCTTCCCCTATCGTCCGGTTTCCTCGGTGACCTTCCGGGGTTCCCAGGGCCATTCCAACGGCATCCACCAGGTGGCGGCCATTGACCTCATGAGCCAGCTGGTCGGCGCCGAGGACGTGCCCGGCGGTACCCTGGGCTGGCCGGCCATCCGCCATGCCTATCCCGGTGGTAACTATGAACAGACCTGTTCCGTGGGCACCGACGGTGTGATTGTACCCTCGGTCTTCTACTCCCACGATCCCTGGCCCGTCCATGCCCCCAGCCTGCCGGCCACCAACATGGGCTGTGTGGATATCTGGACCCATTGTACCCTTTCCCACATCCCCTATGTGGATGAGGTGGATTATATCCATGAAAAATTCGGCATGACGGCCAAGCCTGAAATGATCTTCGGCATCTCCGCCAATTTTGTCATCTCCAATTCCGACTGGGATGTGGCCGTGCGCAATTTCAAGGATTGCTTTGTGGTCCAATGCGACCTCTGGGTCAACGAGACCGACCAGGCCATCGGCGACATCATCCTGCCCGACCTTTCCTATCTGGAAAAGGATTGCTGGTCTTCGGAAATCGATGCCTTTTTCTTCTCCGGCTCCCCTTCCTACGAAGATTGGTACGTGCACATGCAACAGCCCGTGGCCGAGCCCATCGGCGAATCCCGCTTTTTCATGGATGTCTACATCGACATTGCCCACCGCTGCGGAGTCCTGGACAAGTTTAACCAGAAACTCAACGAATACTATGGGGTGGAAGATCCCGATCTCCAGATCAAGCCCGGCGAGGTACTGACCTGGAAGGAAATCGGGGAACGCTTCATGCGCTGGGTTTACGGGGATGACGTGGACAAGATCCGTGAACAGGGCTATGCCACCTGGCACAAACCCATTGAGGATGTCTATTGGCGCTGGAACATTGATTCCAGATGTCCGGTCTACATGGAATACCTCATCCACGACCGGCGGGCCATGGAAGATATTTTTGAAAAGACCGAGTTCGACCACAAGGCATTGGAATTTGATTTCAACCAGTTCACTCCCCTGCCCACCTGGTTCTGGCCCGAATCCCACAAGGATCTGGACAATGAATTCGATCTGTTGGCCTTTTCCTACCGGGATATCCTCCATACCAACAACACCACCTTCCAGAATCCCTACATCGATGAAGTATCCAAAATGTGTCCCTACACCTTTACCATCACCCTGAACACCACCATGGCCGAGAAACGGGGCCTTAAGGATGGGGACATCATCTGGATCGAGACCAAGGCCGGGGTCAAGGAGAACGGCATCGTCAAGACCATGGAGGCCCAGAGTCCCAAGGTCATCGGCATTGCGGGGCAGGGCGGCCTCTGGGCCGACGGACGACCCATTGCCAAGGGCAAGGGAGCCAATTTTTGCAAGCTGCTCCCCTCGAAACTCAAATACTTTGATCCCGTGGCTGGCAACATGGAAACCGCCGTCGCCGTGAAGATATACAAGGACTAAAGGAGGGTGTGTCATGACTGAGAATATCCATGAATTGGAAAAAACCATGTTTCCCCCGGACGGCAGCGGCCTCAAACCCTACGAGTGGATGGTGACACCCACCCGTCAGCGGCAGTGGATCGACGCCCAGGGGATCTACCTCTGGCTGGCCTTTTTCTTCTCGGAAATCGGTGCCGGGCTTTATTTCATCTCCCTGTTCTACGGCAATCGCACCGGTTTGGTGCTGGGTTATCTCATTGCCCTGGCCCTGGGGGGAATCATTCACATGCGCTACCTGGGGAATCCCACCCGGGCCTGGCGCATGCTGCTGCGGCCCCAAACCTCGGAGCTTTCCCGGGGCATCTGGATCATCGGCGTCTTTGCCGCCGTGGGATTTATCCAGGTGGTCACGGGGAGTTTCAGTTTTCTCCTGAACTGTGTTTCCGGCATCCTCTGCCTGCTCATCATCTCCCATGGATTTGCCACCATGAACGTGATCCGGGCCCTGCCGGCCTGGAGTTCCACCATGGTGCTGCCCCTTTCCGTGATTTCCGGTGTGTGGGTGGGTTCCCAATTGCTTCAGTTCATCCTGCTCCTTTCCGGTGGTGGTGCCGCGGCCGGTGCCATGGAGGTCTGGGCCCAGGTTTTCTGGCTGGCCTATGCCCTCTGTATCGTCCTCTATATCTGGGGAACCTGGCATGCCAATGAGGTGGCCCAGGCATCCATTCGTTCCATGGTCCGTGGAGAGCTCAAGCGCATCTCCCTCATCGGGGTGGTGGGACTTGCACTGGTTCTCCCCCTGTTTTGGACCCTGATCATCCATTTGACCTCGGTGGGTGGTTTTCTAGTTTTCCTGCGATTGGTCACCGTGATTGCAGGGGATTTGGCCGTCCGTTATCTGATTATGAAAACAGCAGTATATAAACCCCTGTTATAGTTTGGACTTTGGGGAACAAGCCGGGGGAATGCCTTGCAGGACTTGAGTTTCCAGTTGAAAAACTCCTGTGAAGGATATAATATCGCTATATAACGGACAGAAAAGAGCTATGATAACACCGAAGGGGGGAAATGAAACCCCAAAACACCGAAGACGACGGATGGACATTGAGGGGCGTATATGGGCAGCCCCGGTTGGATGAATTGAGCTGCCTCTATGAAGAACTTGGGTTCTTAGTAAAAACAGCCCCTTTTCATCCCGACCAGGTGTCCGGTTGTAATCAATGCCTGAAAGGGTTTCCAGACCAACACAGGGCATTGTTCACAAAAAAAATTGACTCCCTTGGGTGAATCGTGTTACGTAAAGCCGTTTTTTTGTTGTGAAAATAGGATGTTGTATGGTGGAAAAAGAAAAAAATTACAAACCCTCGGAAAAGAGATCCAATCCCCAGGCCAAGGTCAAATTTGAAGTCTATGGGGAGGAGATGATTGAAAAAGAGGTCAAATCCTCGGGAAACAGCGGCAGGATTTATCTTCCCCCCAACTGGGTCGGACATGTTGTCAAGATCATTAAAGTTGAATAAGAGTGGAGGTAATCGTGGAGAATGCCATTGCGATACGGGAGATCTGTACAGATGACGCCAGAGCCATAAAGGCCATCCGATCAGCAATTTCCCCGGGAAGTGCGGACGTTGATTTTCAGAAACTTGTGGAGCAGCATGCGGGTGAAGGCAACGGCAGAACCAGCCTGGTGGCTGAAGTAAACGGCGAAGTGGTGGGGTATATGATTTCCACCACCCTCTATGCCGGTTTCGGAATCCGAAAGAGTGCCTGGATCATGTCACTGGGGGTACACCCCGATTTCATGGGACAGGGCGTGGGCATAGAGCTGGCCAACCGCATCTGTGACATCTATAAGGAAAAAGGCGTTAAATCCATTTATTCTTCCGTGCTATGGGACTCCATTGACGTG
This sequence comes from Desulfobacterales bacterium, assembly GCA_022361135.1. The sequence continues at coordinate 3,499 of JAKSBM010000665.1, forward strand.
CTATCTTTCTTTAAAAAGCTGGGTTTTAAACGCAGTGAATTCATCAATTTGAAAAAGGATCTTTAGCAGATAGTCTTTTATTTGCAGAACATTAACCTTTATGGATCGCCCCCTGGCAGTTCTGGCTGCCAGGGGGCGATTTTTTTATTCGGCCCGGGCCAGGGCGTCTGAATCCGGCTTGGACAGATCGGGATGGGTCTGCCACCAGGCATATCCCCGCTCCCCGTTTTCCGGTACCAGGGTCTGGCCGGCCACGGGGGTGGCCAGGGGAATCCCCCGTTCCGCCGCCGCCCGGGAGAGGCGAACCATGGGATCATACCAGGGGTGGAGGGCCAGGTTAAAGGTCCCCCAGTGGATGGGATGGAGCAGTTTGCCTCCCAGGTCCATGTGGGCCTGTACCGTTTCTTCGGGGAACATGTGCACATCCCCCCACATCTCATTGTAGGAGCCGCATTCCAGAAAGGTCATGTCAAAGGGGCCGAATTTTTCCCCAATGGTTTTGAATCCATCGAAATAGGCGGAGTCCCCGCTGAAAAATAAAGTGTGATCGTTGGTTCGGATCACCCAGGAACACCAGAGACTGGCGTTTCGGTCAAAGGGGGTCCGGCCGGAAAAATGCTGGGTGGGGGTGGCCGTGAGTGTCAGCCCGTCCACTGTTATCTCCTCCCACCAATCCAATTCCGATATCTTTTCCCGGGGAACCCCCCATTTCACCAAAATTTTTCCCACCCCCAGGGGCACCAGGAATTGCCGGGTCATGGGAGTGAGTTGCTCAATACTGTATCGGTTTAAATGATCGTAATGGTTGTGGGAGATGATCACTGCATCCACTTGGGAGATCTGATCCAGGGCATGGCCGGGCATGGGGGTGAACCGGGAAGGGCCCATGATGGAGACCCGTTTTTCAAGGACCGGGTCGGTGATGATCCGATATCCGTCCACCTGGATGAACAGGGTGGAATGGCCGATCCAGCTGGTGTTCAAACTTTTTGGGGCGGGGGTGTTAAAGGCGGTCAGGTCCAGGGCGGTCCGGGGCAGAGGGGCGCTGGGCAGCTGCTGGTTTTTCACGGTCATGAAGCTCCAGATGATCCTCAAGTTGTCCATGATGCTGCGGTCCATGGGGTGGGTCGGGTTTCTAAAACGTCCATTTGCAAATTGGGGGGAGGCCTGGAGCCGGTCTGGGTTTAACTCGGCACCGTAATTTAATGTGATATCCATGGCAATCCATCCTAAAAAGATGAGTGTGGTTGATATTAAAATTAGAGACTTGGAGTTAAAGTGAATATTCATTTATTTGTCCGTTAAAATTTTTTAAAGACGCACCGCATCCCAGGCCAGTTCAAAGGCGGTTTCAATGTTTTCCCGGGTGGGGGTAAATTCCTGGCAGACTTTGGAATTGGCCAGGGCCTTGGCCGGATGAAATAAAAATACATGGAGGATATCCAATCCCACATTCTTGATTTGTTTTTCCAGGACACCCCGGTGGATGAGTTCCAGAAGGGGGGCGAAATAGGATTCAAGGGCGGCCATGTCCACTTGGTCGTGGTAGGGGGAATTGGCGAATTGTTCCGCATATTGGAAATAGTCCCCATGGTCCAGGGCATAGTCAAAGAGGTTGAACCAGAAATGCCGGAGTCCTTCCTTGACCGGGGTGGTTTCATCTATACCCTGGGTAATGGCCCGGGCAAAACTCTTTTTGATTTCCAGGTAGGTGGAAACCAGAAGGGCCTCCTTGTTGGTGTGGTAAATATAGAGGGTGGCCGGAGAGACCTTGGCCCGCTTGGCAATTTTGGCCACGGAACTGGCGGCGAATCCAATTTCATTGACCAGGTCCACCGTGGCCTGGACCAGGGCTTCCTGTTTATGTTCGTCCTTGATACGCATGGATTTAAAACTAAATGAATATTTATTTATGGTCAAGCTTTATTTTTTTATTGCCCCCGGCGGAAAGCTGGGGCATTTTGGATACAAGAATAGTAATTCCGACACCTTAAGGAGGAATCCATGGAAGAAAAAATTCGTGCAAGCATCATGGCCGGTTTCGTGGCTGATGCCCTCTCCCTGGGGGTTCACTGGGTTTATGACACCAAGGCCATCCAGAACCGGTATGGCCGGTTGACGGAAATGACCTCCCCGGAGCTGGCGGATTATCACCAGGGAAAAGCCAAGGGCGAATTCACCCACTATGGGGACCAGGCCCTGGTTCTCCTCCAGAGCCTGGCCCAGGGCCACATCTTTGAGTTAAAGGATTTCAGTCAACTCTGGCAGGCCCTTTTTGAGGATTACACCGGCTATGTGGACCATGCCACCCGGGAAACCCTGGACCATTTTAAACGGGGGAGTTCTCCCATGGTTGCCGGGGCGGTATCCCTGGACCTGGGTGGTGCAGCCCGGATTTTTCCCCTGGGCCTGCTCTTGGGCCGGGGAATGGAAAGATCGGACTTTGTCCGGGCGGCCATGGACCAGACCCGCATGACCCATAATACCCCCCAGGTGGTGGGGGTGGCCCGGTTGTTGGCCGAAACCTATGCCCGGGTGGTGGACGGGCAAAAACCAGTGTCGGCCCTGGAAGAGGCATTGGAGCATAATCCGGATTTGCCCCTGGATATTTCGGCCCTGGTCAAGGCGGCTTTGCGCAGCCGGGACGAAGAAAGCAGCAGCGTCATTGCCGAATTCGGCCCGGCCTGTTCCTGGGACGGGGCACTGGCCGGAGCCGTTCATCTTCTGGCCCGGTATGAAGATGATCTGGAAACCGCCCTGGTGGAAAATATCATGGCCGGTGGGGATTCGGCGGCCCGGGGCATTCCCGTGGCCTGGCTCTTGGGAGCCCACGATCCCCAGGGATTGCCCCAACGCTGGTGCCGGGATTTGGCGGCCCGGGGGGAGATTGAGGATTTGATCCGGGAATAAGAACGACCCATACACCAAATAAAAAAGGCTGCCGGAAGTCCGGCAGCCTTTTTGGGTTTCAGTGGAAAGGGCGGGGCTTACATGCCCAGGTAGGCCTTTTTCACATCTTCGTTGGCCAGCAGGTTTTCACCGGTGTCCGTGAGGGTGATGACCCCGTTCTCCATGACGTATCCCCGGTGGGCGGCCTTGAGGGCCAGGTTGGCATTCTGTTCCACAATGAAGATGGTGGTTTGGTGTTCTTCATTGATCTTCTTGATGATGTCGAAGATCTGCCGGATGATGATGGGGGCCAGCCCCAGGGAGGGTTCATCCAGGAGCAACACCTTGGGCCGGGACATGAGGGCCCGGGAGATGGCCAGCATCTGCTGTTCCCCGCCGGACAGGGTGCCCCCGCTCTGGGTGCGGCGCTCGGCCAGGATGGGAAAGAGACCATAGACATAGTCCAAATCCTGTTTAATCCCCTCCTTGTCGCTGCGCAGGAAGGCACCCATGTCCAGATTTTCCGCCACGGTGAGGTAGGGGAAGATCCGCCGCCCCTCGGGCACCTGGCAGATACCCCGTTTGACAATGTCGTCCGGGGACATCTGGGTGATGTCTTCGCCGTTGAAAATCACGCTTCCCTGCTTGGCCGGCACCACCCCGCAGGTGGTCATGAGGGTGGTGGATTTACCGGCCCCGTTGGCCCCGATGAGGGAGATAACCTCCCCTTCGGACACTTCAATGTCAATGCCCTTGAGGGCATGGATATTTCCGTAATAACTATGGACCTGTGTGAGTTTAAGCATCTTCTGATTCATCTCCCAAATAGGCTTTGATGACCTCGGGGTTGGATTTGACCTCTTCAGGCGTTCCTTCCGCGATTTTCTTGCCGTAGTCCACCACATGGATGCGGTCGGAAAGGCTCATGACCAGTTTCATGTCGTGCTCGATGAGCAAAATGGTCAGGTCCTCGTTGTCCCGCAGCCAGATGATGAGGTCGTCCAATTCCTTGGTCTCCTGGGGATTCATGCCGGCGGCCGGCTCGTCCAGGAGAAGCAAAAAGGGATTGGTGGCCAGGGCCCGGGCGATTTCCAACCGACGCTGGGCACCGTAGGGCAGATTCACAGCCATCTCATTCACATATTTTTCCAGCCCGATTTTTTCCAGGATTTCATAGGAATCGGCCACGGCCTTTTTTTCTTCGGACCTTTGGCTGAAGGGGCGCAGCATGGCTCCCATGATCCCGGATTTCAGGCGGCAGTGACGGCCGATGAGTACATTTTCCAAAACCGTCATGCCTTCGAAGAGGCGGATGTTCTGGAAGGTTCGGGCCATGCCCTTTTCCGTGACCTGGTTGGGTTTCAGTCCCTTGATTCGCTGGCGACCGCCCTGGGGCGGGGTGAGTTCCACGGACCCTTCCGTGGGCTCGTAGATACCGGTGATGCAATTGAAAAAGGTGGTCTTGCCTGCACCATTGGGACCGATGAGGGCAGCGATCTGGCCTTTTTCAATCTCCATGTTCACCGTATCCAGGGCCTTGAGGCCGCCGAATTTCATGGTGAGATTTTTAACTTTAAGTATCGGTTCCATGGCTAGTCTTTGTCTGTTTGAATTGATAGGTTTTCCGCACGCTTTTAATTAAACCGTCGGGTTTGAATACCATGACGATGACCTGGAGGGCCCCGAAGACCAACATCCGGTACTCGGCCACGGCCCGGAGATATTCGGGCAAAAGGATGAGTACCAGGGCACCGGCAATGACGCCGATGGCCGAGCCCATGCCCCCGATGACCACCACGCAGAGGATGGTGATGGATTCCCAGATGGTGAAGGACATGGGGTTGATGTATGAGGTCTTGGCGGCAAAGATCACCCCGCCCAGGCTGGCCCAGGTGGCCCCCAGGGCAAAGGCGGTGAGTTTGGTCTTCACCTTGTCTATGCCCATGGCTTGGCAGGCGATTTCATCGTCCCGAAGGGCGATCCATGCCCGGCCGATGCGGGAATTCTCCAACCGCTGGACAAAGAAGATGG
>JAKSBM010000673.1 GCA_022361135.1 Desulfobacterales bacterium
ACAACTATGAGGACTCCATCCTGGTTTCCGAGCGTCTGGTAAAGGATGCCGTTTATACCTCTGTCCACGTGGAAGAATTCGAAGTTCTGGCCCGGGATACCAAGTTGGGTAAGGAAGAAATCACCCGGGATATTCCCAACGTGGGTGAGGATGCCCTGAAGAATCTGGACGAAAGTGGTATTATCCGCCTGGGTGCTGAAGTACAGCCCGGCGACATCCTGGTGGGTAAAATTACCCCCAAGGGTGAGACCCAGCTTTCTCCGGAAGAAAAACTCCTTCGGGCCATCTTCGGTGAAAAGGCCGGCGATGTAAAAGATACCTCCCTCTGTGTGCCCCCGGGTGTTAAGGGTAAGGTTATCGATGCCAAGGTCTTCTCCAGAAGAGGGCTTCCCAAGGACGACAGAACCCGTGCCATAGAGGACGAAGAAATTGAACGGCTGGAAAAGGATCGGGATGATGAAATCCGGATCATTTCCGAAGTGGCCCGTGAAAAGGTTGAAGAGATCCTCAGCGGTCTTTCCACCATCTCCGACCTGGAACGCAACGGCAAGGTTCTGATTAAATCCGGATTTAAAATCGAAGGCGGTTGCTTTGCCAAGGTGCCGGTATCTTCCCTGGTGAATATCTCCGTGGATGATGCGGTTCTGACCGAACGGGCACAGCTCATTCTCGAGCAGGCCCAGGATCAGATTAAGAAGGCCCGTGAACACTTCAACCGTCAGGTCTCCCGCTTTGAAAAGGGCGACGATCTGCCTCCGGGTGTGCTTAAGCTGATCAAGATCAGTGTGGCCATGGAGCGGGTTCTTTCCGTTGGTGATAAAATGGCCGGTCGCCATGGTAACAAGGGTGTTGTTTCCCGGATTCTTCGTGTGGAAGATCTGCCCTATTTTGCCGATGGTCGTCCCGTGGATATGGTTCTGAACCCCCTGGGGGTTCCCTCCCGTATGAACGTCGGGCAGATCCTGGAAATCCATCTGGGTGCCGGTGCCTTCGGATTGGGACAGCAGATCAACGATCTGCTGGAAGAAAAGAAGCTGGATGCCCTGCGTGACAAGGTGAAAAGCATCTTTACCCTGACGCCCAAGCAGCGGGAAACCGGTGTGGAAGATGTTCTGGGCAACGAGATTGACGCCATGGACGAGGATGAGTTGGTCAAGTTTGCCAACAAGTATAAAAACGGTGTGCATACAGCCACTCCGGTTTTTGACGGCGCCACCGAGGAAGAGATTAAGTCCCTCATCGAATTGGCCGGTCGGGATGCCTCCGGGCAGTCCGTGCTCTACGACGGCCGGACAGGCGAACCCTTCGATAAGCCGGTTACTGTCGGTACCATGTACATGCTGAAACTTCACCATCTGGTAGATGATAAGCTCCATGCCCGTTCCATCGGTCCCTATTCCCTGGTTACCCAGCAGCCCCTGGGCGGTAAGGCCCAATTCGGCGGCCAGCGTCTCGGTGAGATGGAGGTCTGGGCCATGGAAGCATACGGCGCGGCCCACGCACTCCAGGAATTCCTTACGGTAAAATCCGATGACA
>JAKSBM010000255.1 GCA_022361135.1 Desulfobacterales bacterium
CCCACATGGAGAGGGTTTTGTGGCGGCCCGTGGCCAGGCGGGCCAGTTTCAGGGCCATGCCCACGGCCGAGGTCCCCCCCGGGGCCAGGAGGACCTTGTTGAGCTCCCCCGGGGCCAGGGCCACCAGGGCTTCGGCCAGTTCCACGGCCGGTTCGTTGGTGTAGCGGCGGGTGCAAAAGGAAAGCCGGGTGAGTTGGGTTTCCAGGGCCGCCGTCACCCGGGGGTGGCCAAATCCCACCTGGTGGACGCTGTTGCCGTGGAAGTCCAGGAAGGACTTGCCGGAAAGGTCGGTGATCCAACTGCCCCGGCAGGCGGCCAGGGCATTGATGCAGGGGCTGGACAGGGATTGGTGGAGGAAGACCCGGGCATCCCGGAGGAGGAGGTCCCGGGTGGGGGTATCCAGGGTCTTCTCCCAGGCCCTGCGGTTGGGGGATAGATTGGTATCCCCCTCGGAAAGATCTATGGGTGGCAGGTGGCGGCGGTCCATGGAAATCCCTTTCATTACGCCTTCAGGGGCTGGTCGCCCCGGGCCAGTCTCTGGCTGATTTCCTGGATGACCGGGATGAGGTCGGCGGCGGTTTCCAGGGTATAGTGGGCCCCGGCGGCCTTGAACCGGTTTTCAATGTCCCGGATGCGGTGTTGCCTTTCCGTGGGGTCCAGGGCGTTGACATCTTCCAGGGTGAGTCCCATTTCATTGCCCGTGCGGCTGATGCCCACGGTCCACATGCCAGCATTGAGGCCCTCCTGGATGTCGGTGATCGTGTCCCCCACCTTGACCATGGCCTCCATGGGATAGGTTTGAAGGGCCACGGCATTGAGGTAGCACATCCAGGGGTAGGGGCGTCCGGCCGGGGCATCGGAGGAACAGAAAACGGCGTCGGGGTGGTAGCCCATCTCCTGTGCCCGGGGAACCAGGACATCCATCATTTCGGTGACGTACCCGGTGCAGGAGCCCAGCTTGATCCCCATGGACCGGAGTTGTTCCACCATGTCCACGATGCCGGGGATGGGGCGGGCATGCTTGCCAATGCTGTCCACCATTCGGGTAAAGGTGTCCTGGTAGAGGCGGTCCACATCGGCTTCGCCGGGCAGGGCGCCGTGGCGTTCCTTCCAGGCCTGGGCCACTTGGTCAAGGGCGCACATGGACCGGATGTGATCCTTTTTGGCCAGACCCATGAAGCGCCGGGCATGGGCCATGGAAACCGGGACGCCGGCGGCTTCAAATACATCGGCAAAGACGGCGGCGGGCCCCATGCAGCCATGGTCCACGGCCGTGCCGGCCCAGTCCATGACCACGGCGGTGACCGGGCCGGTATATGGGGTGTTTCGAATGAAAGGTGTCATTGTTTTCTCCTTACTTGAATCAGGCATGGGCCCAGGCCATGCTCTTTTGTTTCAGACTGCGGGTGACCAGGGCATAGCCCAGTCGAACCAGAATATTGGTGCCCAGCACCAGGACGGACATGGCGCAGGCCGGGGCGATGTCCCCGGCGTCGTCCATGTTGGCAATGGCCACGGCGGCCAGGGGGAGATCCGCCGAATAGAGGAAGATCACCGCCGAGACCGTGGCCATGGAATTCACAAAATAATAGATGCCCACCTCCAGCACCGCCGGGAGGCAGACCGGGAGGGTGACCCGGAACAGGGTCTTGTAAAAGGGGACGCCCATGGCGTCGGAGACCTGTTCAAATTCCCGGTCCAATTGCTTCAGGGCCGTGGTGGCCGATAGAAAGCTCACCGTGTAAAAGTGGACAATGTTGGACAGGACCAGGATGGCCATGGTGGCGTAGATGAATTGGAAGGGGTTGGGGATGTCCATTCCCATGAATTCCCAGCCCGGGGCATTGAAGAAAAAGATATAGGATAGACCGATGACCAGGCCGGGCAGGGCCAGGGGGAGGATGGAGAGGAAATAGGCCGTCCGCCGCAGCAGGGGAAAATGCTGGATTTTTTCAATGAGGTAGGCCGAGAAAAAGGTGATGGCCGTTCCCAGAATCGCCGAGTAGAGGGACATGCGGATACTGTTGAAAAATGCGGCATAGCCCCCGCCTCCGGTTCCGCTGAATTGAAAATGGGACAGGCCCAGGCTGAGCTGGTAGGGCCATACCTTGACCAGGGCGGCAAAGACCCCCGTGGCATAGAAGGCCAGGACCAGCAGGGCCACCAGGCTGCAAAAGGCCAGGGCCGCTCCGTCCATGATGCGGTGGGGGGACGGGGAAAGGGGAACGGATTTGGCGGCGATGAGGGCCACCTGCTTGCCCTGGATGATCCGGTCCACAATAAAGGCCATGATGGTGGGGATGAGGAGGATGACGCTGACCACCGCCCCCATGACGAAATTCTGTTGGCCGATGACCTGTTTATAAATGTCCGTGGCCAGGATGTTGAAATTTCCCCCCACCACCTTGGGGGCGCCGAAATCGGTGAAGGCCAGGATAAAGCAGACAAAGACGGCGGAGATCAGCCCGTATTTGATGGAGGGCAGGGTCACGGTGAAGAAGATGCGCCACCGTCCCGCCCCCAGGGAGCGGGCGGCCTCGTAGAGCCGGGCGTCGGTGATGCCCAAGGCAATGGTGAGGATGAGCATGGCCTGGGGGAAGGTGTAAATCACCTCGGAGATGATGATGCCCACGGGGCCGTACAGGGGGATTTCAAAACCCGGGATGAGGCCGAAGAACCCCTGGGTGATCAATCCCTTGCGCCCGAAAAGATAGATGAGGACAATGCCGTTGAGCAGGGTGGGGGCAAAGAGGGGCATGAGGGCAATGCCCTTGAAGACCCCCTTGAAGGGGATACAGGTCCGGGTGAGGCAAAAGGCCAGGCCAAAGCCCAGGGTCACGGAGATGAGGGTGGTGAAAATGGCCGTGAACAGGCTGTTGGCAATGGACTGGGACAGGGTGGGGGAGCGGAAATACTCCAGGTAATTGGCCAGGCCCACAAATTCTCCCTGGGCATTGGAAAGGCTTTTCATGAGCAGGGTGGAGACGGGGCAGACCACCACCAGGGTCATCCAGAGGCAGGCCAGGCCGATGAGCACGGCCTTGAGCCGGTCCTGGGTGAGGAATCCCCACAGCCCCTTTTTCCCTTTGAGCGAAGGATCCGGTTCAATGGATGTGCGGGTGGGCCGTTTCCAGTCCTGTCCCGGATATGTGGCCGTGGGATTAGGCATGGAGGGCCTCTCCATAGACCAGGAGGCGGTCCGAGGGCAGGGAGACGGTGATGGGCATCTCCGGATCCAGGTTGTAGCGCCGGATTTTTTCCGTGGGCACGTCGGCGGTGAGCTGCTGGGGCCCCAGGCTGGGGGTGGAAAGGGTGAGGCCCAGGCGGAAGAGGGCGCCCCGGTATTCCATGGTATGGATTTGGGCGGGGAAGCCGTTGGCCCCCATGCGGTCCGGGGTGTCGATCATGACATCCTCGGGCCGGATGGCCAGGACGACCCGGTCCCCGGCATTGAGCTTTCCGGCCCCGTTTTCGTGGACCACCTCAAAGGTGCGGCCGTGGACGGCATAGACCCCCTGGTCCACCTTCCGGGCCCGGTCCATGAAATTCATGGAGCCGATGAAACCCGCCACAAAAGGGGTGGCCGGCCGTTCGTAGATTTGGGTGGGGTTGCCCTTCTGGATCCGTTTTCCCCCCTCCATGACCAGGATCTGGTCGGCCATGGTCAGGGCCTCCTCCTGGTCGTGGGTGACCATGATGGTGGTGACCCCCAGCTCTTGCTGGAGATCCCTGATTTCCTTGCGCAGTCGCACCCGGACCTTGGCATCCAGGGCCGACAGGGGCTCGTCCAAAAGGAGGAGGTCCGGGGAAAGGGCCATGGCCCGGGCCAGGGCCACCCGTTGCTGCTGCCCCCCGGAAAGCTGGGCCGGGTATTGGTCCTTCACCCGGGG
>JAKSBM010000161.1 GCA_022361135.1 Desulfobacterales bacterium
ATCTTCCGGGTGGACCATTCGGGGATGATTTTGATGCGTACGGTTTTATAGGCGGCCTTTCCCCCCCAATGGTCGGCAAAGCGTTCCAGGACGATTTCTTTACCCGCATCCCATTTTTTTAAAAAATAGGCATTGGTGCCGTTGGTGGTGTGGTGGAGGGGTTCCCTTCCCGTGTCCGGCCCGTTGTAATGGGCGGCCGTGGCAAAATTTCCGTCCCAGCATCCCTTGGAGACGGCCCATTCCTTGTCCATGACGGCGGCACAGGTATAGGTGAGGATGCCCAGCAGGGGAGGGAAGGGCTTTGGCAGTTCCAGAATCAGATTGTTGCCCTGGGCGTATATGGCTTGGTCTATTTTCTGGAAAATGCCCGGGATGATCTCCCCGTTCTTCCGGGTGGAGGCATGGCCGGTGAGGGGTTCCAGGAGCAGGGACATGGGGCCGCCTTCGGCATCCACCACCAGGTTGCGTTCCAGGGAGTAAACCACATCTTCCACGGTGAGTTCGGCCCCGTTGTGGAATTTCACCCCCTGCCGGATGGGAAAGGTATAGCGGGTGCCGTCCTTGGAGATCCCGCCGTTTTCAACCGTGGGGATCCGGGTGGCAAGCCGGGGTTCAAATTGGTCGGTGTGGGTGGTTTTAAATGCGATGAGGGTATCGTAGATATTGTAGAGTTTGGTGGCCGAAGAATCGTCGTAGGCCTTGGCCGGATCCAGGCTTTGGATGGTGGAAATCACGGCCGATACCAGGGTGTCCTTGTCCGAGGCCTTCAATGGGGCTGTGATGAGGATCAGGCCGAGGGCCAGGAGGAATATAAATGGTCTTTTCATGGCAACTCCTTTCAATGACGGGCATTGCCCGTGTAATGATGATGAAACAAAGATGCTGGGATTCCATTTAAAAACAGATTCCTTTGACCGGTGGAGGAAAAGAAGAGGGTGCCGGAAAGGAACCTCCAAATTGGCATATCAGGACGGGGGGAAAAAAGAAACCCCAGGGGGACGAAAAATTTAAATTCGTCCCCCTGGGGAAATGGGGTGGGGGCGTTCCTGCAAATGGGGGAATTTACAAGGAGACTTTCCCCTGGTAGAAGGTGACCCCGGGGGGGACCTTGTCCAGGGAATAGCCCTTGGGCTTGGTCATGCGGGGATCGTCCCAGATGGATTTGAGCAAGGTTTCCCTGAAGTCGGGGTGGGCAATGCTGGCAATGGCCAGTGCTTTGTACCCCATGGTGAGGTTGCGCAGGTCGGCAATGCCGTATTCCGTGACAATGACCACCCCGTCGTAGGCCGAGGCCGTGAGGGTGATGCCCGAGG
>JAKSBM010000065.1 GCA_022361135.1 Desulfobacterales bacterium
AAAACCGCCGGAGGGGATCCCATCTTCATGTCCCGGATCATCAAGGCCAAGATCACCGGCCGCCCGGATCTCATCTTCACGGAAAAGGTGCCGGCATGATGACCACCACGCCTGGGGCGCCCTCCCGCCAGAGGACAATTATTACGGCAGCCTGCTTTGCCGTCCAAGCCGTGGGCGTGGGAACCTACATTGCCTACGGGGTGTTTTTCACCCCCCTCATGGAAGAATTCGGCTGGTCCCGGGCCCTGATCTCAGGGGCCAGCTCCGCCGCCTTCATCGTGGGCGGCCTCTTTGCCATCCTGGTGGGCCGACTCAACGACCGGGTCGGCCCCCGGGCCATCATGACCCTGGCCGCCATTATCTACGGCCTGGGTTATGCCCTCATGGCCCGGGTGGACAGCGTGGCCCAACTCTACCTCACATTCGGGCTGATCTTCGGCGTAGGCCTCTCCGCCATTGACGTCATTGCCCTGAGCACCATTGCCCGCTGGTTTTCCCACAACCGGGGGAAAATCACCGGCATCGTCAAGGTGGGCACCGGAGCCGGCCAATTTGTCATCCCCCTCCTGGCCGGATTCCTCATCCACCAGCTGGGATTTCGCACCGCCTTTGTCATCCTGGGCACCGGGGCCGGCCTCCTCCTTTTAATCATTGCCCAATTCCTCCGCCGGGATCCGGGAAAAACCAGCCCGGACGCCCCTGCCGAAGCCCGGAACGACACCGGCCTTTCCGCATCCCAGGCCATGAAAACCCTGGATTTTAAACTCCTGTTTCTGGCCAACCTCCTCCTGGTGGCCGTGCTCATGTCCATCATGATCCACATGGTCCCCCATGCCCGGGACCTGGGCATCCCGCCCCAGCAGGCCGCAGGCCTTTTGGCCGCCATCGGCGCCGTCTCCATGGTGGGCCGCTTCACCTCGGGTTTCATCATCGACAAAACCGGATCCAAACCCATCATGCTATCCTGCTTTGTCCTCCTCATGGCCGCCCTGGTCTGGCTGCCCCAGGCCCAAACCCTCACCGGCCTCTACCTTTTCACCCTGGTCTACGGCCTGGCCCACGGCGGCTGCTTCACCGCCATCTCCCCCCTCACCGCCGAACTCTTCGGCCTCCGGGCCCATGGAAATCTCTTTGGGTTGGTGGTTTTTGCGGGTACTGCCGGGGGGGCCCTGGGGCCACCGCTGGCGGGCTGGATTTTCGATCTAAACGGAAGTTACGTGACCGCCTTTTACCTGCTCATCGGAATTGCACTGACGTCGGGGGGGCTATTTTTCAAACTCAATAGAACCCATTAGCGGTTTCACCCTTAATATTTCCATTGGAGATTTGCATTCTCCAACAATTTCGTATAGAGGCAGTGTTAATTATTCTGAATCCCAATAGACCAATGGACTGCCATGAACACAACCTTGAATTACTATGCTGCCAATGGGACACAACTGGCCCAACGCTATGAAAAAGCCGAAGTTTCAGACCTTCACACCGCATTATTAAACGCATTCCCCCCCAAAAGCCGATTACTGGAACTGGGATGCGGGTCGGGCCGGGATATGGCATTCATGGCCCGTAATAATTTCCAGGTTACCGCCATTGACGCTTCCCCCTCAATGATACGGGCGGCACAGGAACTCCATCACGAACTTAAAGATGCCATCCATTTGGGCACCCTGCCCGATGGATTCCCCGACCACTTGGGAACATTCGACGGCATCTTTTCCATTGCCGTTCTCATGCACCTGTCCCGGCCTGAAATAGAGGTGGCTTTGAAAAACATTAAAGCCCACCTCATCCCCCGGGGATTGTTTTTCTTTTCCGTCCCCATCCAACGGGATGATGTCCACCAGGACGAATTCGATGAAAAGGGACGACGGTTCACCACAATGACCCAATTGGAATGGTTGAACTGCTGCCGCGAAAATGGATTTGAATCCATTAACATCACCCATACCCAGGATGGTCTGGGACGCCCGGGAATACAATGGATGAACTGTCTGACCCAGCGCCGGAATTAATCCATGGCCCCCCTGCCGTACCCCCCATTTGACGAGGCCCTTCTGACCCAGGCAAAGGATGAATTGGCAAAAAGCGGGTTCACATTCACCACCGTCACGCTGAGGGGCGCCCTCTTTGTCAACGCCCGGGAAAACACCGCCATACTCCTGGATCACCGCATCTGCGATCCCCGGTATCCCTTCCAATATACGGAATATACCAAGGAGCAGAATCAGCTCATGCACCGATACCGCTCCCTGTATCGGTTCAAGGTGGATTCCGAAGGGGAACTGGAAACAGCCTGTGATTTATTGCATCGGTTCAGGGCAAGGGATTTCCATGAAGGGAAAATTGCCAGCCCCGGAGGTAGCCGGGAACTCCGTGAAATTGATCCCACCCTTCCTGAGGCCCGGTTCGAAACCGTTTTCATAGAATGTTTCGGCCACGAAATGCTGGACCGGGTACAGCGTGAATTTCCCGTCATTGATATCAATGGAACCACCCGCGCCATCGACTATTTCATCCGCACAACATCCGTGGATATCGCCGTGGAAAAAAATGGAGAAACCTACCACCACCCCCAGATCACAGGTGGGAAAAAATATACAAGCCAATTACTCAAACAAAACTCCCTGACCGCCTATGGCATTAAGGTCTTCCGCTGGTCCATGGAAGGGATGAAGTCCACGGAAAACTTTGCCGAGGAAATGCGTCGGTTCTTTGGAAATCCTGGAGATTTCAAGCCGGCCCAGCAGATTTCCGTGTCCAGAAAATTTAAATTATTCAAGCACCAAAAAAATGCCCTGGCAGACTTAACCCATGAAAGGGAGGCGGGAAAATCCGCATTTCTGGTGGTCCTCCCCACCGGAACCGGAAAAACGGAAATTCTCATGGCGGATTTTGCCCGGGAATACCGGACAGGGGACAAAGCCCTGGTCATGGTTCCTTCGCGTCAATTGAAAGAGGACCACATCAAAAAGTTCAAGGAACGGCTCCGGGCTTACCCCCGGGTCAAAGGGATCACCGTTGGAGAAACACCGGAAGACTGTGATCTGGTGGTCCAGACCTATGCATGGTTGAGCCGGTACTACACCCAATTCAAAGGGGATCTGTTTCAATATGTCGCCGTGGATGAAGCCCACCATTCTCTGGCCCCCACGGTCCAGAAAGTGATCCAGCATTTTTCCCCCAAAACCCTGATTGGTTTTACGGCCACGGATCAACGCCTGGATGAACAGAAACTGGAAACATTATTTGGTCAGTACAAAACCGATCTGAACCTGAAGGATGCCATTGAAAATGGATTATTGGCCCCCATTAAAGCCTTCCGGATCCGCAGCAACATAGACTTGAGCCAGGTCCGTTTCAACGGCAAGGATTATCTCGCCAATGAACTCCAACGATCCGTCATTGTTCCATCACGGGATCAATTGATCGTGGATCTGCTCCAGAAGTATTTCGTCACCTCTAAAATCCAAAGGAAACAGGGGATTATATTTTGTGTCTCCGTCCGCCATGCCGAAGCCCTGGCAAAGCGCATGCAAGACCATCAAATCAATTGCCGTGCCGTCAGTGGAAAGGACAAAAAATCCACCGCACACATCCGGGCCTATCAAAACGGAGAAATCCAATTTCTCACCACCTGCTCCCTTCTCAACGAAGGATGGGACTCCCCCCAAACATCCATCATTGTCATGGCAAGACCCACCATGTCCAAGGTCCTCTACACCCAGCAATTGGGACGTGGGACCCGAAAATCCCCGGGGAGGGAAGCCCTCTACGTCATTGATGTGGTGGACAATTACGGGGGACTGGGCACCATCACCAACCGCCCCTGGTCCCTCCATGCCCTGTTGGAAATCTCGGAATACCTCGCCTGGGGAAATCCCCTGGAGAAAGAACAGGCATCAACATCAAGGGAAGAACTCCTCCTTGCCGGACTTTACGAAGAAGAACGAGCCATTGAATCCATTGATATTTTCACCTTTGAAAATAAATATCCCGACCATCTGAATACCGAGCAATTGGCCAGGGAGTTGTTTGTTTCCACCGGCACGGTGAATGCCTGGGTCAAAAAGCAAAAAATCACCCCACAGGTGAGCGTTCCCCTGGGGCGACGAACCATCCATTACTTTGCCCCGGGACAAATTGACACCATCCGGCAGGACCTGAAACTGAAAACCCACGACGAAACCACCCAATATGATGATTTCTTTGAATTCATCGAGCAGGGTGATTTTTCCATGTCCTATAAAATGGTGATGACTCTTTCCATGCTCAAGGTGGCGGACAATAATGGAGAGTGCAACCTGGACGACCTTCTGGCCGAGTATGGGGCATTTTACCACGGCCGATTGAAAAAGGGACTTCCTGTGGATAAGCCCAATTGTCCTTATAAAAACGAGGATTTCCTCAACGACACGGCAAAAATGA
>JAKSBM010000713.1 GCA_022361135.1 Desulfobacterales bacterium
CCGTCGTGGGGTATCTTTTGATTTCCGCCGGTTGGCTGGGCGTCTATATGGTGGCCGCCGTTGTAAATAACCATGTCTATGGGAAAGAAGTTCTGCCGACCTTTGGCAGCTTTGTGAAATAGTCTCTATCCCTTTCCAGGGCCGGATTCCTCCGGCCCTTTTTTCTATTATTTGGGAATGACGGAGCGTTGAACAACGATCAAATTCCCTTTTTCTTCACCTCCTTCAATGGATGAAACCCCATCAATTTAGTGAAATAATTTGAAAAATTTGTGAGTTCAGAAAAAATTTGCACTATTTCTGTGTTTCGTATAAATCCAATGGGTTTGGTTTCTGTGTATTATATGATTTCTACGAAATGTAAGGCGCAGTTGGAATTAATTCTATAGTTAAAATAAGAGGTTAAGATGAGTAGAGCGACGAAGAATCTCCTGGGGAATTTGGGAGTTCAAATTCTTATTGCCATGGTGTTAGGTATCCTTGCGGGGCGGGTCATGGGGGGGAATGCGGTGATGTTTCAACCCATGGGGGATGTATTCATCAGTATGATTAAAATGCTGGTCATTCCATTGGTTGCCGTTTCGGTGACCTCGGGTGCCGCGTCCTTAGGCAATGCAAGATCTGCCGGAAAATTGGGTGTTTCGACCTTTGTTTACTATTTAGCCACCACCGCAGTTGCCGTGACCATCGGCCTGGCCTTTGGTGAAATCTTCCATCCCGGAACCGGATTGGATATCTCCCAGGTCCAGCAATGGTTTTCCCATGAAAAAGCCGGAAAGGCGATTCCGCCGGAGTTTTGGCATCTTATCCTCAGTGTGATCCCCACCAACCCCATCAAGGCCTTCACCGATGGGAATATCCTTCAAACCCTTTTCTTCTGTCTTTTCCTGGGCATTGGCATTGGCACCCTGGCCGATGAGAAAAAGGAATTTTTGCTCAAGGTGTTCAACACCCTCACCGAAGCCCTGATCTGGATGATTAAGATCGTCATGCTGGTGGCCCCCTTAGGGGTTTTCGCCCTTATGGCATCGGCCACGGGAACCTTTGGATATGATATTCTGACCCTGGTTGTGAAATTGTTGGTGGTTTATATCGGTGCCATCCTCCTCCATGGGTTTGGCTTTTATCCCCTGGTACTCAAGCTTTTTTCCAAAATGCCCGTGGGGAAATTTTTGTCCAAGATTTATAAACCCCAGGTGGTGGCCCTGTCCACGGCCTCTTCCATGGCCACCATGCCCATGACCTACGAAACCTGTGAGGACGAGCTGGGGGTATCCAAGGAAACCTGTTCCTTTGTCCTTCCCCTGGGTGCCACCATCAACATGGACGGTAATGCCATCTACTATGCCCTGGCCGCGGTTTTCTTTGCCCAGCTCTTCGGCATTGAAATGACCATGGCCTCCTACACGGCCATTGTTTTCACCGCCACCATCGGATCCATCGGCCAGGCCGGTGTTCCCGGACCCAGTCTCCTGGTGGTGGCCGTTTTGGTGGCCGCAGGCATCCCCATTGAAGGCCTGCCCCTGCTCTATGCCGTGGATCGGATTTTCGACATGATCCGTACGGCATTGAACATCACCGGCGATGCCACCTGCGCCGTGATTGTGGATCGGTTTAATACCCGGAAGGCCTAACCCCACCTTTTATAAAATGGGATGATCCCATTTTTATTGGATTCAATCCCCCGGCAGCGCGATGTGTACCGCGTCTGCCGGGGGATTTTTTTTAGGCCGTACCCAGCCTTGCAATCACCTGTTTTGATTTATCAATGTACCAATTGTTTTTGAAACGATTGCTTCCGATGAAGTGGATGAGGGTGGCCTGGTCAATGAGATGGAAGGCCGGGGGGTGGAGATTGAAATACTTTTCCATGGGCAGGCGTACCCCGTCATGGGCCGTGAGTAGCCAGGTGGTGACCACCTGTTCCGATCCCCATTGGCTCATATCAAATCCCATGTTGCTGCAGCTGCTTAAAAACAATTCGATTTCATTCAATTTTAAATGGTTTTTCCATCCGAAAAAGCCCGAGCAAAGCCCCAGGGTATTGCCGAATCGGAAACCGGTTCCTTTGGCGATCCGGGGCTGGTGATATTCCATCTGGGCCTGGATGTGAGCATTTTGGGGCAATGTTTTCGGCGGGGTTTTCTTTTCGGTTATATGGTCGGAAATGATGAAGGGGGATGTGCCCTCCTTTAGCCATTGGAGAATGAATTCCGGTGAATTCAGGGTCAGGATATCGCAATCCATTTTGATGTGATAATCGGTTTTCGACCAAAGGATCATGTCCAATTGACTGGCCAGGCTGATGTAATATCCCCTGACCTTTTGGAGGAAGGGGGACAAGTGTTCCTTCGCCCTTTGGGCAGCTTCCTCCGGGGTGATGATGCAGATGCCGGGGATGTGGGAGCGAAGAAGTTCCTGGTCTCTTTCCTCCAGACTGCCGTCGGAGTGGACATGGATACAGCCGCCTTTGACGAATGAGATAAAGGATTTAATGGCCAGAAGATAAAGCTGAAGATCCCTTTTGCAGACCGTGGTATGGATGGAGAATCGTGCATGGCTTTCATCCACGCTTTCCATGGGCGGGGTGTTTAAAATGCCGGCTGTTAAAAGGTTGAACTTGGTGTAGAGGATCTGGTGCCTGATGTTGTAGAACATTTCTTTTCTCCCGCTTGGTGGTGGTTGCTAGTACTTAATTACTTGGGATTGAAAATTGGCGCAAGTGAATATGCGGCCGGGGGATTTCCTTGAACGGGATTGTGAATTCGCGCATTGACAAGGTGAACGATGTTATATAACGTAACACGTCACTCTTTTTATTCGCTCTTATAATAGGTCTGCCATGGAAAATCTGTGTCGCATTGGTCGGTTAGCAGAAAAGACAGGCGTTACCCCAAGAACCATTCGGTTCTATGTTCAAAAGGGATTGATCCAAAAGCCGGTCCACATCCGAAAAAATATGGCCCTCTATCCCCTGGACTGCATCGAGCAGATCCGCGCCATCAAGCGGGCCCAGTCCCGGCGATTTCTTCCCCTGGTGGTGATTCGCAAGATCCTTGAGCAACACGATTACGATTACTCGGTTTTGGAAACGGCCCGGATCCCCCGGCGTCCACCCCCCCGCCCTCCGGAGAATGACCCGGATATCCTGGATGAACTTCCCGATCTCATGCGCCGGGTCTTTGAGACCAAGGGCTGGCTCCAAAAAATGGAAAATGGGGATACCCAGTGTGGGCGGGTGAACTATGCATTGGTTAAATTTTTGGTGGAACTCAACCGCCAGGGCACGCCCTGGGAGGAACTGGTCAAGGCCCTGGGGGATGTGGAGGCATTGGTCCAAAAGGCCGTTGACAAGGAACACGCCGTTTTTTCCAAATGGGCCATGGTGGGATCCCTTCCCCATTCCGAGGTTTGGAGCTCCGGTGCCGCGGGGCTGGAATCCTTTTTCTGGGTCACCCGGAAACACCACCTCAAGGAATTGAGTAATCAGCACCAGCGGGAGCTGGATTATTCCCTCCAGGCCGTTGGAGATGAGGGCTTTTCCACCCAGGCCGATGAAATCCTCCCCCTGTTGGAATCCATGGCCCGTAAATCCCCGCCCCCGGCCGAGCGCATCCAGCACCTCAATGAGCTGGCCATGGGCTACAGCTGCATCGGCGATGTGGATACTTCCCTGGAATTATTGAATCAGGTTCTGAAAGAGTCCCCGGAGGATTTGAATACCCAGGCCCGTTTGATCTGGTATTCCCGGTTTGTGGATCCCGGTGAGGATGATGTGGAAATGAAACGACACATGGCCAATCTGGTGTCGGAGAATCCGGATTTTGCCATGGCCCGGCTTTTTCTGGGATCCTGGCATGTCCTGGACAGCCTCAACGCCGATACCCCGGATGTGGCGGCCCGGCTCCGCCACCTGGGGCTGGCCGAGCTGATCGAGGTGGAGGAGAATATTCCCGCGGATCCCCATTGGAATACCCTGGCCCGGTATGGCCTGGCCCGGGTGTTCATGGCCATGCCCGGGGATGCCGGCTACCTGGGCCAGGCCCTGTCCTATTTTGAATCCATCCTGGTTCGGAAGGGGGGGCTGGATTTTCACTATGCCGCCCACCTTCCCTTTTTTCCCAAATGGCTCTGGCCCAATATTTATTATTTTTACGGCTCTGCCCTGGTCCAGGCCGGGGAATACGGCCGGGCACTGGAATTGTTTACCCAGGGGGCGGCCTACAAAATGGCTCCCCCCTTTAAGGAACACATTGAAGCGGGAATTCAAACCGCCAACGCAGCGATTCAAGGAGAACGGATATGACTGAAAAAGCATTCTGGAATTCGGAGATGGAGACCCTCTCCCCGGAAGAGTTGGACGTTCTGGAAGTGGAGGCCCTGAAGCAGCAGTTGATCTATGTGTACGAAAATTCATCCTTTTATCGACAAAAATTCGAGGCCGCCGGCTGCCTGCCCCACGAGTTTTCCCGGCGGGAGGACCTGGCTGCCTATCCCTTGACCACCAAGGAGGAACTGCGGCAGACCCAGGAGGAAGAAGGGCGCCTGGGGGGGCACCAATGTGCACCCATGGAACAGATCGTCCGCATCCAGGGGACCTCGGGAACCACGGGCCGTCCTTTGCTCATCGGCCTCACGGCCAATGATGTGGCCCAGTGGAATGAAATGTTTGCCCGCCATGCCTGGACCGGGGGGCTTCGCCCCGATGATCTCATGCTTAATCCGGCCAATTTCACCCTCTTTGTGGGGGGGCTGTCCGAATGTTCCGGGGCCGAGCACATGGGGATCACCGTGGTTCCGGCCCCTTTGGGCAGCACGGGCATGGAAAAGTTCATGGAACTCATCCAGATCCTTTCCCCCTCGGTTCTTTTTTCCACCCCTTCGGCCACCCAGTTCCTGGCCGGGGTGGTGAGAACGGAATTGGGCATGGAACCCAGTCAATTGGGCTTTAAAAAGGGATTCCTGGCCGGGGAGGCCCTGAGCGAGGACGAGCGCCAGTCCATCGAGGCGGACTGGGGAATCACGGCCCGGAACTTCTATGGTCTGGCGGATGTGGGGGCGGACATTGCCGCGGAATGCGGCCATTCTCCAGGCCTTCATTTTTGTGCCCAGGGCGCATTGGTGGCGGAACTTTTAGACCCCGACACCCTGGAAATCATCCCCATGACCCAGGGGGCCGAAGGGGAAATCGTTTTCACCACCATCAACCGGGAAGCCACCCCGGTGATCCGTTACCGGGTCCGGGACATGGTCCGGGTGTACACCGATCCTTGCCCCTGTGGTCGCACCGGATTCCGTTTCCACGTCATCGGCCGCAGTGACGACATGATCAAGGTCAAGGGGGTCAACGTCTTCCCGGCCGCGGTAAAGGGCATTGTCACCCAATTGGTCCCCGGTTCTGAGATGCGCATGGTGTTGCCCCACAAGGGGCCGGCGTTCGGGGATAATCTGGTGATTCGCGTGGAAGCCCCCCGGGAGGGGAGCGTTGATGAAAACGCAGCCCTGGCCGAGTTGCTGGCCCAGACCATCCAGAATCGCCTGGTCTTTAGCCCGGTGATCGAATGGGTGGACCCCGGTACCTATCCCCCCTCCCAATACAAGGTGGCGTATTTTGAAAAAACCTATGAAGATCAAGGAGAATAGCTATGGCGTCCCCGTCGGAAAAACTGGTTAAAGGATTAACCCTGGTCACCCTTTTCTCCCTGATCACCGGGGCCATGGTGGGCATGGGCTGGGCCGTTCTGGCCAATGTCATGGTGGACCGAGCCGGCCCCGGTGTGATGATTTCCATGGCCCTGGCTGCGGTGTTCAGCCTCTTCATCGGCCTTTGTTATGCCGAGCTTTGCTCGGCCATGCCCAAGGCCGGGGGGGAATACATCTATGTGAAACGGGGCATGGGGCCCTTTTCCGGCTTCTTTGCCGGATGGGTGCTGATCCTGGCCTATGCCGCCATGATGCCCGGGGAGTGCATCATCCTGGGCAAGCTCATCCACGGCCTGAATCCCGATCTTTCCCCGGCCCTCACCGGAGCGGGGATTGCCGTTTTTTTCACCCTGGTGAATCTGGTGGGTGTTCGCCTTTCCGGCCGGGTCCAACTCTTTTTCACCCTGGTGCTTTTCCTGGGAATCTTCCTTTACGTGGCTGCGGCCCTGCCCAAGATACACATGGAGAACATCACCCCCTTCATGGGCCGGGGCTGGGGCGGGGTTTTGCTCATGGTTCCCCTGTCCATGCTGGCCTTCATGGGGTTTGATGTCCTGCCCCAGGCGGCCGAGGAAATCCAGGCCCCCATCCGGAAGATGGTTTTCCTCATCCCCGCTTCCATCGGGGTGGTGGGCTTGTTTTACGTGGCCACCACCCTGGCCAACGTGGGGCTGGAGCCCTGGGAAAAATTGGCCCAAAGTACCGATGAAATCCCCATCCTTTCACCGGTGACCCTGGCCCTGGGGGAACGGGGGGGACTCATCATCATCACCGCCGGCATCTGCGGCCTGCTCACCACCATGAACGCATTTATGATGGGGGGCTCCCGCCTCCTCATGGCCATGGCCAGGGACGGGGAAATCCCTGCCTTTCTGGGCCGGGTCCATCCCAGATTCCGCACCCCCCACATGGCCCTGATTTTTCTGGGGATCATGGGGGTGGCCGGTGCCTACTTCACCGAGATGATTGTCCTCTTTGATACGGCTGCCGCCGCAGTCCTCATCTGCTATATTCTGGTGGCCGTTTCCGTGATGCGGTTGCGGAAGAATGAGCCGGAAATGGAGCGGCCCTATGCCATCAAAGCCTATCCCCTGGTTCCCATCCTGGCCATTGTTTCCGTGATTCCCACCTGGGGGATTGCCATGGCCCTGCTCAAACCCGTTGCCCTGGTCTGTTTTGTCCTCTGGCTTGTCCTGGGATTGATCTACTATCGTTTTGTCAAAAAAGGAACCGCCGTCCATGAAGAACGAATTCATTCTTGATTTCTGTGTGATCCCGCCCCTGCCGGAAACCATTGAGGGGTTTGCCAACCCCCAGGGGCCCTTTGCCAAATACAATGAAATGTACAAGGCCGACGCCGATGCCGTGGAGATTCTGAAATCCGATCCCCTGGGCATCCTCCTCCATCTCATGGACCAGGCCGGGGTGGACAGGGCCGTCCTTCCGGCCGAGGATGCCGAAACCACCATGGGCATGGTCACCCCCAATGAAAAGGTGGCCGCCTTCGCTGCCCAGTCCCCGGATCGTTTCATCCCCATGGCCGCCGTGGATCCCCACAAGGGAATGCAGGCCCTGGCGGATCTGGAATATGCGGCCGGGGAATTGGGCATGAAAGCCCTGTGTCTGGAACCCTGGCTCCATCAAATTCCAGCCAACCATAAATTGTACTATCCCATCTATGCCAAGGCCGTGGAGTTGGATCTCCCCATCTGGATTCACACGTCCTTGAATTTTGTCCCCTCCCTGAAGATGGAATACGGCCGCCCCATCCACCTGGACGAGGTGGCCGGCCATTTTCCGGAGTTGAAACTCATTGCCGGCCACGGAGGCTGGCCCTGGGTCAATGAACTCATGGCCGTCCTCTGGCGCCACGACAATGTCTACCTGGACATCTCCGCCATCCATCCCAAGCACATGGCCAAGGCCGGTTCCGGTTGGGAGCCCTTGCTCAACTACGGCAACGGCCTCCTCCAGGATCGGGTCCTCTTTGGCACAGCCTGGCCGGCCTGCCAATTCAAGGACCATGTGGAGGGGGTCGCAGCATTGCCTTTGAAGGAGGAGGTGAAGAAAAAATGGCTGGGCTTGAATGCCAAACGGCTGTTGAAGCTGTGATTCCGGAAACGCCATGGCAATCTGCTCCAAAGGGGGGGATGTTAAGGCCGCCTTTCCATTGGCCGCCCCCGTTGTGGTGAATTGCCGTGACCCATTCCGGTGGATGCACCTGCCCCCGGCAATGATCCGGGGTATCCTATTGCTGATGTTGAATTGTGAAAGGAGTCATCATGATCTGGTTTGCAGCCCTTCCCCTACTCCTGGTGCTGGGCGTGGTCGGTTATCTGAAGTGGCATTTGGAAAAGAGTCGGCGTCGGAAATGGAAAATCCAAAATCAATTGCCCGGGCGGCGATTCCCCCTGGCCGGGAAAATCCATTCCCTTACCTTGACCCCGGTGGTGGAATACCATGGCCGGGGGAGTTTTGACACCGAAGTGGGGGTGTCCTATTGGCTGGAGGCCGATGATTTGCGCATCCTCATGGATGTGGGGGGAAATTGGAAACAGGCCCATCCCTCCCCCCTGGTGAAAAATCTGGAACGGTTGGATCTGGATCCCATGGCCCTGGACGGTTTGGTCATCAGCCATTGCCACGAGGACCATGTGGGGGGAATCCAAAATGAAAAGCACAGGCAATTCAGCCTTTCCGCCGGACCGGTGAAATTGCCGGGGGTGCCGGCCTGGACCCCCTTACCCTTTACCCCTTCGCCCCACAATCCCCAGCCCTTGCTTCGGACGGTGACCGGTCCCATTGAGATCTTTCCCGGGGTCGGTCTCACCGGTCCCTTGCCCGCGGCCCTCTTTGGCCTGGGCGTGGTTTCGGAGCAGGCTTTGGTATTTGACTTGTCCAACCGGGGGCTGGTGGTGGTGGTGGGCTGCGGCCATCCCGGCCTTCCCTGGATCCTGGATCGGGCCAAGGCCCTGTTCCATCGCCCCATCCATGCCGTCCTGGGGGGATTTCACCTGCCGGTGAAGGGGGACCGCCTTACCTGGGGCCCCATCCATTTCCAATGGCTGGTGGGCAGTGACCGCATGCCCTGGAAGGGCTTGAATCCCCGGGATGTGGACGACGTCCTCCATGGCATGGATGACCATGATCCCGCCATTGTGGCCCTTTCCCCCCACGATAGTTCCGATTGGGTTCTGGACCGTTTTTCCCGTCATTTCGGTTCCCGGTTCCGGGTGCTGGAGGTGGGCTTGCCCATCCATTTGTAAGCTGGTTTGCCCAAAGCCGGGTCGGCATTTGCACCAGAGGGGGGTGGAAGGCTGGGTCGGGAAACC
Organism: Desulfobacterales bacterium; assembly: GCA_022361135.1. The sequence goes on from JAKSBM010000713.1 coordinate 9,036, forward strand.
GCCTTCCATTTCCGGATGGTTTGGGATTATTCCGTGGTGGCTTCCACAAAGGCCCCCAGGGCCAGGTAGCGCTGGTAGAGGTAATTGTATACCGCCGTCATTTCCGGGGCCGGGGCATAGGTGGTTTCAAAACCCTGGCCCATGGCTTCCTGGGCCGTGGCCAGATCCGGGTATAGGCCGGCCGCCGTGGCTGCCAGCATGGCCGCCCCCAGGGCACAGGTCTGTTCCGACCGGGCCACCTGGATTTCCATGTCCATGACATCGGCCACGATCTGCATGACCAGGGGGGATTTTTTGGCCACCCCGCCCACGGCAATCACCGATTCAATGTTTACCCCTTCTTCCTGGAAGCGTTCGGCAATGCGGCGGGAACCAAAGGCCGTGGCCTCCACCAGGGTGCGGAAGAGGGCCGGGGGCGTTGTGCCCAGGGTGAGGCCGGCCATGGCCCCCTGGAGATTCTGGTCGGCATCCGGGGTCCGTCTTCCATTCATCCAGTCCAGGGCCACGGGGGCGGTTTCCCGGGGGGAGAGCTTGGCCGCTGCATCGGCCAGGGCCGGGATGATCTGGTCGGCCAGGGCTTGAACCTGTGCCTTGTCCAGCTTCAGGCCGGTGTTGTTCTCTTCTGTTATCAGGGTTTTCACCGGCCAGAGCAATAGATCCCTGAACCAGGCATAGAGGTCCCCAAAGGCGGACTGGCCCGCTTCCATGCCCACCATGTCCGGGAGGATGGAGCCGTTGACCTGGCCGCAGATGCCCTGGATGAGGCGGTTCCCCACCTCGGTCTCCGATGCCGTGATCATGTCGCAGGTGGAGGTGCCCATGACCTTGAGCAGGGCCCCGGGGCGGATTTGTCCCCCCACGGCCCCGGCGTGGGCGTCGATGACCCCCGTGGCAATGATAACATCCGTTGATAATCCCAGTTTTTCAGCCCATTCCGGTGCTAGGGTGCCCGCCGGGGTGTCGGCGGTGAGGGTCCGGGAGAATAATTGGTCGCAGACCGGTGCCAGGAGGGGATCCACCTGTTCCCAGAATGCCTTGGGGGGTAATCCTCCAAAATCCTTATGCCACATGGCCTTGTGTCCGGCGGCGCACCGGCTTCGTTTGAGCTGGGCGGTCTGGCCGGTGAGGACAGCGGTCATCCAATCGCAATGTTCGGCCCAGGAGGCGGCGGCCTCACGGATTTTGGGATTCAC
>JAKSBM010000903.1 GCA_022361135.1 Desulfobacterales bacterium
GGGATCCTCTTGGAAGCCTTGTAGCGGACCACCAGGTAGTCCAGCAGGGGCGCAAAGACGTTCATGAAGAGAATGGCCAGCATCACCCCTTCCACAAAGGCGGGGTTGGCCACCCGGAGGATGACGGTGAAAAAGCCGATGAGAAATCCGAATATCCACCGGGCCGGGTCCGTTCCCGGTGCCGACACCGGATCCGTTGCCATGAAGGTGATGCCAAAGAGAAAGCCGCCGGCGCAGAGATGATACAGGGGGCCGGCATTGGCCCAGGTGTCCTGGCCGCCCGGGATCAGGTAGATGAGCAGGGAGGTGATGATGAGGCCGGCAATCCCCCCCAGGATGATGCGATAATTGCCGATGCGGGTGACCATGAGCAGGGTCGCCCCCAACAGGCAGAAGAGGGCCGAGGTCTCACCGATGGAACCGGGGACCGTGCCCAGGAATAGATTCCAAAGGCCGAATCCCTGCTGGGACAGGGCGGCGGTGATGGTTTCCGTACCGTGGGAGATGATGGACAGGGCCGTGGCACCGGTGACGCCGTCGGTGGTGGCCACCCAGATATCCCCGGAAATGGACACGGGATAGGAGAAAAAAACAAAGGCCCGGGCCGTGAGGGCGGGATTGAGGAAGTTCCGGCCGGTGCCCCCAAAGATTTCCTTGGCCATGACCACACCGAAGGAAATGCCCATGGCCACCTGCCACAGGGGGATGGTGGCGGGCAGGGTCAGGGGAAAGAGCATGCCCGTGACCAGAAAGCCTTCGCTGATTTTATGGCCCCGTATGGAGGCAAAGAGGACTTCCCAGAAAAAGCCCACCCCGTAGGAGACAATGACAATGGGCAGGACATACCAGGCCCCCACCCCCATGCAGTGGAAAAAGCCCCAGCTTTCCCCCTGGGCCAGGCCGGACTGGTGGCCCACATTGTACATGCCGAAGAAAAGCACCGGCATCAGGGCCAGGATGACCACGCTCATGTACCGCTTGAGATCCAGGCAGTCCCGGATGAAGGGAACCAGGGTGGTCTTGGGCGAGGGCAGGAAGAAAAAGGTCTTGGTGGCATCAAAAAGGGGCTCCATCTTTTGGTACTTGCCCTCTTTGGTGAACTCGGGTTCCAAATGGTCGAATAATTTTTTTAAGGGATTCATGGGCTAAAATTTATCCTTATGGTGGCCGTCCATGCCCTGGGAGAGCAATTGGGTGAGTTCGATCTTGGAGGGACAGGTAAAGGAACAGAGTCCGCACCGGCAGCAGTCCATGAGCCCCATGGAAAGGGCTTCCTCAATGTCGTCGGCCATGATGGCCTTGAGGATAAAGGACGGCATGAGATCGTTGGGACATATTTTTTCACAATAGCTGCAATTGATGCAGGCCCGTTCTTCTCCGTGGATGGTGTTGTCCACGGCCAAGGGGGCCTTGACCAGGCGGGAGAAGAAGGTGTTGGACACCGTGGGTTTGTCCAGGCCGGGGCGGACAAAGCCGAACATTTCATCTTCATTGCCCCGGGGCAGGACGTTGAGGGTGGTTTCAAAGAATCCCATGTGGCTTCCCCGCCGGGCAATGCGGCCGTTGAACTGGCCCGTGGTGATGAGATCTCCTTCATCCAGGCTTCCGGCCACCCGGTCCACGGGGGCACCGGCCCGGGTGAGGAGGTGGGGGCGGCAGGCACCGGATTTGGTCACGGTGACCAGGGTTTCAAAGGAATGGCTCCCGGTTTCCAGGTAGGCGGCCATCCAGAGCAGGTGCTGGAGGGAGAGGGTCCAGGCCCCGTTGTCGGTGACATCCTTTTTGACATGGTAGAGGACCACGCCGGGGTCCCAGGCCGGGTAGCGGTCGGGCACGGCATGGGTGACCTCTGCGGCCATGGCGCCCAGCCGGGGCAGGCTGCTTTCACGGGCCGTGATGAGGATGCGGTCGCAGAATTTCTGCAGGATGTTCAGCCCATAACGGAAGGCGGCTTCCTTTCCCTCCAGAACCAGTTCCGGCCGGGGGGAAAAGATATCGTTGCCCTCCAGGGAGAGGATGATCATGGGGGGCGGGGTATCGGCATCGGCCGTGTCCTTGGCCGGGAATTGGCGAAAGCCCTGCCAGAGCCCCCCGGTTTTCAACCGAGTGACCAGTTCTTCCTTGGGGAGTTGAACCAGGGCCTGGGTATCCAGGGCCGGGGTGGTTTCAAACTCCTCCTGGCCTTCCAGTTCAATGACCACCTCCCAGAGTTTGCGCCGGGCACCGAAAATGATGTCCTTTACGCTGCCGGTGCCCGGGGAAACATATTGGATGCTGGGATCGCGTTTGTCGCAGAGGACCGGGGTACCGGTTTTGACACGGTCCCCTTGTTTCACCAGGAGTTTGGGGCGGATGTGGGGAATGTCCAGGCCGGATACGGCGACTGTTTCCGGCTGGGAGAGCCGGATAATACTGTGGTCGGGCTTCCCGGAAAGCTGGATTTTAAACCCTTTGGAAATATTGAGTTTTTGCATCAATTACGCTTCCATTATAGAAAACATGGTTAAGGGATTGGGGCGAATTGTTTGGGACATTTGATATTAATTGGGAACAATTTCATATTAACAAATCTTAATTTAATATCAATAACAATATCTTGTCCTGAAATTCCGGGGCCCGCGGCCTGGATTCTCCAGATCTTATTCGATCTTAAACCTTGCCACCATGGCATGGAGTTCACCGGCCAGATGGTCCAATTGTTCCGCATTTCCGGAAATCTGTTCCACATGGGTGGAAACCTGGGAAATGGAGCCACTCACTTCGGAAATATCCTGGGAGACATCCCTGGAAGCCATGGAGCTGTTGGCCACGTTGGCACTGACTTCCTGGACCGCTTCCGCCCCCTGGGACACATTCATGTCAATTTCCGAGACGGTCTGGGTCTGTTCCTGGACCGATTGGGCAATGGTGGCAACGA
>JAKSBM010000520.1 GCA_022361135.1 Desulfobacterales bacterium
CCCCCGAACCGGGCCATGATGCCCGTGGCCGCCTGGACCAGGTCGTCGTACCCCACATGGTCGGTCTTGGGCCCCCGTTTGGGGCCGCCCCAGCAGTCCAAATGGAAGAGGATGCACTGGGGATTGATGCGCGCCAGGCTCTCCTTGTCCAATCCCAGGGGCTCCAATTGACGATGGGGACCGTTGAAGGTAACCACATCGGCCCATTCCACCATGCGGTTGAAGGCCTCCCGTCCCTTTTCCGACTTGATGTCCAAAAGGATGCTCTCCTTGCCCCGGTGGACCTGGAGGCCAATGAGCACGGTGTTCCAGGGATCAAAGGTGGGCTTGATGGGATAGATCTTGATGATTTCCGCCCCGAACCGGGCCAGGGTATTGCCCACGGTGGGACCGGCAATGACATTGGTGAGGTCCAGAATCTTCACCCCGGAGAGCCAATGGTGGTTCCGGGTGAAGTCCACCGGCGGGGTGTCACCCTGGACACCCAGGGCGTCCAAAATCTCACTCCGGTGCTGGTCCAATTGGGGGGCCAATGCCCCCTGGCCGGCCAACTCGGCGGAATTCCCCACCCAGGACACCGGGCCGGCCTGGCGGCGCCGGCCCTGCTCCGGGTGGTCCATCTCATGGACCAGGCCCGCTGCCAGGGGATGGGGATGGTTGAGCCATTCCCGGGTGTAATTGTGAACGGCCACGGGGACCTTGGCGGCGCCAAAGATCTCTTCCCACTCGGCACTGGTCTTTTCCCGGAAACGGGCGGCCATGAGCTGGGACACCTTGTCGGCCCAGGGTTTGCTCAGGGGATACAGGCCCAGGGCGGAATCCAGCCCTTCGGGCCATTGGGAGGTGGGCAAATACCAGTCGTCCAGGTCCCCCAGTCCCAATTCCCTGACCTTTTCATAGAGGTCCATGGCCTTGAGGGTTTTGTGGCAATGGTCCACATGGCAGGTGGCCACCACATAGACGGGCCGGCCGTCCTTGCAGAAATAGGAACGATAAAAGGGATCCATGAATTCCTGGAGGTCGTCGTAGGCCATGTCCAGGGCTTCCCCGGTCTCCTTCCGACGGGCAATCTCATGCTCCCGCAGGGAGAGGTAGCGGGCCGGGCAATCCTCAATGTACATGGAATTATAGACCAACCCCTCCATGAGGGCGGCGGCAATGGGGACCTCGATGACGTCCCCGTGGCCGCAGTCCTCCCGGGCGTGGAGGGCCAGGGAGACGGCCGTGGCCCCCAGCATGGCGGCATAGCCCGAGGCCAGGGTCAGGGGGGAAAAGGAGGTGTTGATGCCCATGAGAACCCGGTTGAGCCCCATGTCGGTAAACTGGCCCGAGGCGGCGGCGATCACCCCTTCCCAGGCCTGGATGTGGGCCCGTTCCTGGTCCTGGGCGGAAAAGCCGGGCAGGGAGATGTAAACCAAGGCGGGGTTGAGGCCCTGGCAGGTCTTGGCGTCCAGCCCCAGCCGGGCCATGACCCCGGGGCGGAAATTTTCAATCAAAACATCGGCCGAGCGAACCAGGGCCCTGGCCCGGTCCAGGTCGGCCCGGTCCTTTAAATCCAGGACAATGCTTTTCTTCCGCCGGTTCAATGTCTCCATGGCCGGGGATTTCCACCGGGGCCCGCCGGGGGGGTCAATGCGAATCACCTCGGCCCCCTGGTCGGCCAACATGGCCGCCGTGGCCGGCCCGGCCACGTACTGCCCAAAATCAAGAACACGAATATTTTCCATGGGTAGGGTCATGGGATCTCCTTCTGCTGCTCTGGGTTATTTTTATGCTGAATTGATGTCTTAATCCCAAATTAAACGTTTAAGTGAATTTGGGTTATAATCACGGAAAAACCCGGGTGTCAACAGATGAATTTCAAGAATTTGAGATGGGCAAACAAACGAAAGCAGATGGTTCGAAGACTTCGATCGCAGAGCAAAACATACAATTAAGCATGCAAAATCGAATCATTACCCCTCGCAGAACCACCCATTCCCACAAAACAAAATCCAAAAATTCAACTTTAAGTTTAACGTTTAATTTTTTCTTCCATGAATTTCCGGGAATCCACCTTGAATATTCCCCAAAGATGGGATAGGGAAGAGAACATGCGCAGAACCACCATCAAAGATATAGCCAAGGCCCTGGGAATCACGGCCGCCACCGTGTCCAACGCCCTGAATGGAAAACCCGGGGTGAGCCCGGCCAATCGGAAGAAGATCCTGAAAACGGCCAAGGCCATGGGCTACCAGCCCAATGTCTTTGCCCGGAACCTGGTGACCCGGAAGAGCCTGGCCATCGGCCTCATGGTCTCCAGCATCAGCGACCCCTTTTACCCGGAACTGGCCCGGGGGGTCCAGGAGGCGGCCAGCGACCAAGGCTATTGCATGATGCTCTTCAACACCGGCCACGACAAGGCCGTGGAAAAAAAGAGCATTGAAACCCTCCACGCCCGGGGGGCCGACGGCATCATCCTTTCCACTCTCCTCCAGGACGACGACACCATTGCCCTGCTCCACAAGCTGGAGCTCCCCTTTGTCCTGGTGAACCGCCACCTTTTGGTCCCGGGCCGTGCCGGTACCCTGGACTCGGTGGTCCTGGACAACTATACCGGGGGGTATGAGGCGGCCCGCCATCTCCTGCGCATGGGCCACACCCGAATGGCTGTCATGGCCGGGGACCTGCGGGCCTCCACCGCCATACTCCGGACCCAGGCGGCCCAGGCGGCCATGGATGATTATGGGATCCCCAAGGAAGACCGGATTGTGGTGGACTGCGGCTATGTGCCGGACCGGGCCCGGGAAGCGGCCCGGGCACTTTTGGCCGGGCCCCTGCCCCCGACGGCCTTCCTCTGCCAGGGGGACAACATGGCCCTGGCCGTCCGGGAAGCCATTTTTGAAGCCGGGCTGAAAATCCCCGGGGACATTGCCCTGGTGGGCTTTGACGACATTGATTTTTCCTCGGTCACCGGGGTGGACCTGACCACGGTCTCCCACCGGCAGTATGAAATGGGGGCCAAGGGGGCAGAATTGCTCTTAAAAAAACTGGATCGGTCCAAGGGAAAAGCCATGGGCCAGAACATCACCCTCCAGCCGGAACTCATTGTACGGAAGAGCTGCGGCCATGGGATAGCTGGATATCGTCTGGAATAAATTCCATCTTTTTCCCCCAAATCCTTGTGAACCGCGCCGACATTGAATATAGTGGGCCATTGAACCACAGGACACCAACACCACTTCCAAAGCCGGGACCCCATGATGCGCCGCCAGAATCCCCTGCCCCTGAAACAGATGTTGATTTTTCCCTTCCTGGCCCTATTGGCCCTGGCCACCTTCATCAGTTCCTGGATCTCCCACACCAATGCCCAGGGGGCAGCCCGCCTCCTGGCCTATGAATTTTCCCAGGAAATCGGAAACCGGGTGGAAAGCCACATCCACCGCATCACCGACATCCTGCCGGTCCTGGCCGAGACCAATGCCCGGGACTATGGCAACGGGGCCCTGCCCAGGGACGACCACCGGGCCCTGGCCAACCACCTGGCCGGCCAGATATCCCTTTTTCCCCAGCTTACCTTTATTTCCTTTGGCCTGGCCGACGGGCGATACATCGCCGCAGGCCGGGCCCCGGAAAAGGATGCCCCCATCCAGCTCATCACCAATTTCCTCTGCTGCCCTAAAACCCTGGTGGGCCATGAACGGACACCGGATGGGGGTTTCGGGGCCCGGGTGGGTACCCCCTTTACCTATGATCCCCGGCAACGCCCCTTTATGCAGGATGCCATCCGGGCCGGCACCACCACCTGGAGCCGGATCCAGCCCTATGCCGGATACCAGAATCTGGGGATGGGAATTTCCACCCCCATTTATGATGCCCACCACAAACTCATGGGGGTGGCCGGGGTGAGCATGGCCCTGGACGGGCTCAACGCATTCATGCAAACCCTCCATTTCGGCGAGGGGGGCATGGGGTTCCTCACCGAAGACGACCAGACCCTCATCGCCGCCTCCACCCCGGGCGCCCTGTTTTCCAATGCCACCGGGGAATGGGACCGCCTGGGCCTGTCCCAGCACCCCAACCCGGTGATTGCCGCAGCAGCAGAAGCCTGGAGCAGCCGGCACAGCCAAACCACCCTGGAAATCAACGGCCAATCCTACCTGGCCGAATTCAGGCCCATCAAAAACGACCATGGGAAAAGCTGGATTTTGGGCATCCTCCTTCCCCGCAAGGCCTTCATGTCCTCCATGGATAAGGCCCACAACCAAACCCTGCTCATTTGCGCCATCACCCTGTGTCTGGTCACCCTCATGGGCCTCTGGCTCTCCGGCAAAATTGCCGCTCCCATTGCCCGAATCAGCCGGGCCGCCCAGGAAGGGGCCGCCGGCCAACTGGCCCATTTCCCCCACCCCCGCACCGGGATCCTGGAGGTGGATCAACTCTCGGACAGCCTCCACACCCTCACCGGGGAACTCAAGGGGGCCATTGATCACCTGGAAAAACGGGTGGCCCAGCGGACCAAGGAACTCCAGGCCGCAAACGAAAAACTTTTGGAACTCTCCATCCACGACGGCCTCACCGGCCTGGCCAACCGCCGCCACTTCGACCAATTGCTGGAACGGGAATGCAGGCGGGTCCAGCGGAGCCGGGGACCCCTTTCACTGATCCTCTGCGACATCGACCATTTCAAATCCTTCAACGATTGCCACGGCCACCAGGTGGGGGATGAAGTCCTCCAGGGGGTGGCCCAATGCCTGGCAGAAGGCATCCGCCGCCCCATGGATGTGGCCGCCCGGTACGGGGGGGAGGAGTTTGCCCTCATCCTGCCGAACACCGATGGTTTCGGCGCCCTGGCCCTGGCCCGTCGATTGCAAACCACCATCGCCGCCATGCCCCGCGCCAAGGGGTGCAATCTGGGCGTCACCCTGAGCTTTGGCATTGCCACCTGGCCCGGGGCCGGTGAAGGAGACGAAGCCCCTCCCCGCCCCGCCGATCTGGTGGCCCGGGCCGATGCCCGCCTCTATGGGGCCAAGGCCGCCGGGCGAAACTGCATTAAATGGGAAATCATGGAAAAGAGAAAAGTAGAATAAAAAAATGCCCCCGGGCCGTGACCACGGGGGCAAGAATTAAAATCAAAGGATCGGGGTTATTTCCCCATGAGGGAGTGGGCCGCCGTATTCAAAAGGGTGGTGATGTCAAACACCGGACGTCCCGTGGCCCGTCTCAGGGCCGGGGCATAGGGGGGCATATTGGTGCATTCCAACACAATGGGCCCCACCTCGGGATGGCCGTCCAGTAAGGACTGGGCCGCAGCCACCATTTCCCCTTCGCATTGCTCCCGGTCCAAACTCTCCTTCCCGCCGATGAAGACTTCGGAAAATTCCTTGCCCGCCTCCATGCCCTCAATGGCAATGGGAATGCGGCCGTCAATGTTCACCCCGGCAAGGTGGCGGGGGGTGAGGGAACGTTTCCGGGCCGTGAGGATTCCCACCTTTTGTCCGGGCATCAGCAATGTGGCGGCCAGATGGACGGAAAGGAGGCTGGAAGTAAATATGGGAATGGGCAGGGCCGCGGTGAGCTCCTTGTGGAACAGGGCCAGAAATCCACAGGAGGTGGTCAGGGCCACGGCCCCCGCTTCGGCCAATTCCAAGCCGGCCTGGATAAAGGGCGCCAAAAGTTGGGGGTCGGCCTCCAAAACCACCTTTTCCACGGTGGCCCCCTGGACCAGCTTCTTCTTCACGGGAAAATCAAAGGTCTCGGGATTGCCAATGTCCCCGGGGATGCGGGGAAAGCGGGTGTCCAGCATGAGAATGCCGATGAACGGATCCATTTTAATCCTCCAGATAGGCCCGGATGGGGCTGTTTTTCACCGGAGCCCGCAGGGAAGGCCGGGCACCGGACAGGTCAAAGTCGGGGTTGAGGACGGCCAGGATATCCTGGATCATGGGGCCGCAGATCCGCCCCTGGCACCGGCCCATGCCGGTGCGGGAGGCCCGCTTCAGGGCCGTGGGGGTATTGAAGCCCTGGTTCACCCGCGCCCTCAGGGTGGCCATGGTCACCCCTTCGCACCGGCAGATGAGGGTCTGGTCGGGAATTTCGTCCCAGGCCGCCCGGGGCAGGCGGCAGAGGCGGTTGAGAAACCGGCTGTACTGGGCCTGGGCCGTTAGCTTGTGGTCCAGGGCCGCCATTTCAGCCTGGGTCCCATCTTGGGATTTCCCCAATTTTTCCACCAGGGCCAGGGCGGCCCGTCGCCCCTCTAAGTATGATTTTTTCACCCCGGCCACCCCGGTGACCTCCCCGGCCCCATAAATACCGGGGCAGGAGGATTCCAGATGGGCACTGGTTTCCATGATCCAG
>JAKSBM010000772.1 GCA_022361135.1 Desulfobacterales bacterium
TCCCGGGTCATGGACATGGTCTCTTCGGCTTCTTTGCGGACTTCCTTGGGCAATTTATCAATCTCTCCCAGGATATTGAGCCGAATATCTTTATCCGTGAGTTCCGACCGTTCCTGGATCATGAACTTTTTCAACAGATGCATGAGGGCGCCGACTTCCGCCTTGGGACGCCCCCAATTTTCAGTGGAAAAGGCGTATAGGGTGAGGACCTTGATTCCCAGTTCATGGGCCGTGGAAACCACTTCCCGCACCGTACTGGATCCCTTTTCATGCCCCCGGACACGATTCATCAACCGTTTCTGGGCCCACCGCCCGTTTCCGTCCATGATCAGCGCCACATGGGCGGGGACCAACTCCAAATTCAGCAGGTTCTCCATATCAGACTTCGAGGATCTCTTTTTCTTTTTCTGCGTAGATATCGTCCAGCCGCTTGACGTATTTATCCGTGAGATCCTGAACTTTTTTCTGGCCGCCAAAGGAATCATCTTCGGAGATGTCGCCTTCTTTCTGGAGGTCCTTGAGCATTTCATTGGAGTCCCGGCGGATATTCCGGATGGCAACCTTGTAATCTTCACAGGTTTTGGCAACACCCTTGGCAATTTCCTTTCTCCGTTCCTCGGTAAGGGGCGGAATGGAAATGCGGATGATTTTGCCGTCGTTGGAAGGGGTCAGGCCGATATTGGCTTTGAGAATCGCCTTTTCCACTTCATTGATCACGGAAACATCCCAGGGTTTGACTGTGATGAGGCGGCTTTCGGGGATGGATACCGTTGCCATTTGGGGAAGGGGAGTTTGTGTGCCGTAATAATCAACGGTGACGCCGTCAAGGATAGATTGGGATGCCCGGCCGGTTCTGACCTTGGTCATTTCCTTTTCAAAGGCGATTTCCGTTTTGCCCATTCGGTCTTTGGTTTCTTGCAGCACTTCATTTATCATAACAACACATCCTCAATTCTGGGGGGTGTGGGGATCAGCAGCTAAAGGCAAAGCACCCTGTGCGGGCCCCTGCCAATAACTGCAAAACCGTCACCAGTTTTATTTATTGTAAATCCGGGTTCCGATATCTTCCCCCGTGGCAGCCTTAAAAATATTATTTTCCTGGTGCAGGTTCAACACCTGCAGGGGAAGATTATGTTCCATGGCAAGGGAAATCGCCGTCATATCCATGACGTGGAGCTGTTTTTCAATAACCCTCATATAAGAGAGTTCATCGAACATCACTGCATCGTCGTGGACCTGGGGATCCTTGTCATAGACCCCATCCACCTGGGTGGCCTTGAACAAGATGTCCGCCCGGGTTTCATGGGCACGCAAAACAGCAGCGGTGTCTGTGGTGAAGTAGGGATTACCCGTACCGGCTGCGAAGATCACCACCCGTCCCTTTTCCAGGTGACGGACTGCTTTTCTGCGAATAAAGGGTTCTGCAATTCGATCCATGGGAATGGCCGACTGGACCCGGGTGGGCACGCCGCATTTTTCCAATGCGTCGCACAGGGCCAGACTGTTGATGACCGTGGCCAGCATTCCCATGTTGTCTGCCGAAGTTCTGTCCATACCGGCGGAGGAACCTGCAACACCCCTGAAGATGTTTCCACCGCCCACAACAATGCTGATTTCAACATTGAGGCGGGCGACCTTTGCTACCTCTTCGGCAACATAGTGAATCATCTCAGGGGTGATGCCGAAGCCCTGATTTCCCATCAGGGCTTCGCCGCTCAGTTTGATCAGTATCCGTTTAAATTCGGACTGTTTTTCCAAGCGTTATTCTCCTATCTGGAAACGTGCGAATCTTCTAATCTGGATGTTTTCCCCGATTTTGCCGATGGTTTCCTTGAGCAGGTCGGCGATGGTGACCTGGGGATCTTTAACATACTGCTGGCTCATCAGGCAGATGTCTTTGTACATCTTTTCGATTTTACCGTCCACGATCTTGTCGATGATGTTTTCGGGCTTGCCCTCTTCGATCATCTGGGCGCGATAAATCTCACGTTCCTTTTCGATCATGGCGGGATCCACATCTTCGGGATTCAGACCAGCGGGGTTGGCAGCAGCCACATGCATGGCGATGTTTTTGCAGAATTCTTCAAA
>JAKSBM010001044.1 GCA_022361135.1 Desulfobacterales bacterium
GAGTTTAGGGGCTGTTTCCGTCCTCCCTGGGACAAGCAAGGGTACCCCGCCCCGGACCGGGTTTGGTTGACACCATTAACTCTCTCCAAGAAGTCAAACAACAATGGAACCAAAGCTGATAAAGTGGACGAAAAACCCAGGAGAAATGCAGCGCAACCGCATCAGATCAGCAGAAACCGAAAAACCTTATCCCCGATCCCGGGGCAACAAAAACGCCACCCCAAGCCCCAGCATACACACCCCGGCGGTCACGGCAAAGACCGCCCCCATCCAAGACCGCGCCCTGGAGCAACTCCAAGGTCGCCGGAGAAAACTACCCCCAGAATTCGAGCTGGAACAAATGGATGGTGCTTTCCTTAAACTGCGCCACCATGGGCGGGATCCAGACTGCCATTGACCACAGCCTACCATGGATACCGCCCTGGCATCCCCAAGAAGACCAACCAATATCAATGAAGTACGAAAATCCTTATTCCAAAAGACGATATCAAAGCCTCCGATTTCAGGAAATGCCGATTTCACCTCCTGGTTCTGGATCGCTTGGATTCTTTCCAAAGGTAAATCGTTGCTTGATATCCAAATGGATACCCAGCAAAACAGGAATCATGAACAGGGTAATGATGGTGGCAAACAATATCCCAAAGGACAAGGAAACCGCCATTGGAATCAGCTCCTGGGCCTGTTGCGATTTTTCCAAAACAAGGGGGGCCAGCCCCACAAAAGTGGTCACGGAGGTCAAGAAAACGGCACGGAAACGATCCCTTCCCGCTTGCACAACGGCCGTCTCATAACCTGGATCCGACGTTCGAATGGTTTTATAATGACTGATGAAAACCAATGCGTCGTTGACCACCACCCCGCTGAGGGCCAATAGGCCGAAAAAGGACAAAAAACTAAATGGGAGCCCCATGATCATATGACCGCCAATGGCACCGATGATTCCAAAGGGAATGGTGACCATGATGAGAAGCGGTTCCGTATAAGACTTCAGGGGAATGGCCAGTAATGCATAGATCAGTATAAGCCCAATCATAAATCCCGACTCCAGCGCCAGGGTAGCTTCGCCCTCGGCTTCACTCTCTCCGCCAAGGGCTATCGCTATCCCGGGAAAGGCCCCACTCACTTCGGGGAAAACCTTTCCTTCCAAAACCGATATCAGCTCCGTTGGCGACACCGTATCCGTATCAATCTGGGCGGTGAGAACGAATACCCGGTCTCCATCTATCCGGAGAATTTCAGACTGGATGGTGCCCGGAAGGATTTCTGCGATTTCAAAAAGCGGTACCCGCCCTCCGTCGGGTGTCCGGATGCGAATTTTTTCCAGGTCCCCCACATCGTTTCGTTCTGATTTTGGATACCGGACCTTCACCCGGACCTCTTCACCTTCATGCTGGATCCTCTGGGCTTCAAATCCAAAAATAGCGTTGCGCAGCTGACCGACCACATCACCATGGGTCAACCCCAGGAAAGCCGCCTGGGGCTTTAACCGTACGGACAATTCAGACACCCGGTTATCCAGATTGGTTCTGATGTCGTACACACCTTTGAATCGCCGGACCTTTTCCTTTAAAACCCCCATGGCTTTTTTGAGGGAGGCATTGTCCAAAGCAGAGAGTTCAATGCGTAGATCCTCGGATAATTCATAGTCCACATAAAAACTCAATTGCCTTGCCCCGGGAATATCCCCCACCTGTTCCTGCCATATGTTTAGAAATTCATCGGAGTAAAAGGGGCGTTCCGAACTGGGGTCAATTTCCACGGAAACCGTTGCAGCTTCATCCGTAGTCGCACTGACATAGGAAAATTTGACCGGGCTGGCTTCCAATCCATAGGTCTTTTGCAAAATACGTGAGGTCTGTTCCAGCCCCTTTTCAATTTTCAA
>JAKSBM010000298.1 GCA_022361135.1 Desulfobacterales bacterium
GGGGCAGATCCTTCAAGGGTTCCAGGCCCGTCTTCAAGGCAGCCGCCACCCCGGCCACCCGATCGGCCCAGGGGAAATCCAGCAACAATTCCAGACTTTGCTGTGCCACGGCGCAGGCCAAGGGATTGCCCATGAAGGTGGGACCGTGCATAAGAACGCCCCCGCCCCTCGAAATTCCGTCCGCCACCCGGGAGGTGGCCACCGTGGCCGCCAGGGAGAGGTAGCCCCCGGTGAGGGCCTTGCCCATGCAGAGGATATCCGGGACGATATCGGCCCATTGGGAGGCGAACATCTTCCCGGTGCGGCCGAATCCCGTGGCGATTTCATCGCAGATCAACAAAATATCGTATTGGTCGCAGAGCTGTCGCAGCCCGGCCAGGTATTGGGGATGATAAAACCACATGCCTCCGGCCCCCTGGACAATGGGCTCCACAACGAGGGCGGCCAATTGATGGTGGCGTTCTTCCACCAATGCGGTGACGGGCTCCAGGCTTTGGGGATCAAAGGGAGTGTCGAACCGGCAATCCGGCCGGGGAGCAAAGCAATGGCGGGGCAAAATGGAGCGAAAATGGGTGTGCATCCCGTTTTCGGGATCGCAGACCCCCATGGCCCCGAAGGTGTCCCCGTGGTAGCCCCCCCGCAATGTGATCAGGCCGTTCTTTTCGGGCGCCCCCATGCCCTGCCAATATTGGATGGCCATCTTCAGGGCCACTTCCACGGCCACGGAACCGGAATCGGCATAGAAAATCCGATCCAGCCCCGGGGGAAGGATTTCAAGGAGTTTTTGGGCCAGGGCCGTGGCCGGTTCATGGGTGATCCCCCCGAACATGACATGGGAAAGGCGGTTGATCTGTTCCATGGCCGCCCGGTTGATTTCCGGCTGGTTGTAGCCGTGGATGGCGGCCCACCAGGAGGACATCCCATCCAAGAGGGGGCCGTTTTCCCCCATGAGGTGGCACCCCCATGCCCGGGAAATGAAATGGTTCTTGGAAAGGCCTGTTCCCGGGGCCGGGCCGTAGGGATGCCAGATGTGATCCCGGTCCAGGGCAACCTGCTCCCATGTGTCCGACGGATGCGGCCGGGCCGGGCCGGATTCAGAACCGACCTTGGGAACCAATGCCTTAACCAGGGCCATGAAGGGCAACTCGGTGCCCGCCCAATGCCCTTGCCCGTGGTGGGGATTCTCCACCACCAAAAGATCGGGATACGCAGCCTTAAGGTAGTTCAGATTATCACGGCGGATCAAGGATTCCGTGGAATCATCCGCCTCCGGGTCCTGGGGTTCAGGCCGGCAATGGTTCACCACCAGGGCCTTGACATTGAGGCCGTTGAATTCCAACACATCCAGGGTTAACCGAACATGGTTGATCATGCCCAACCGATTATCGGCCACCAGGATCAGGGGCAAATCCAATTTCTTCATGAGATCCAAATAGGTGGACTGCCGGGTCAGGGGGGTCATGATGCCCCCGGCCCCTTCCAGGAGGAGGACATGGTCTTGGGAAAAGTGGCTGCGGCAATGGTCCAGCAGGCCTTCCATGTCAATGGATTCCCCGGCCAGCTCCGCAGCCAGGTGGGGTGAGCATGGGGTGGGCAAACAATACAGGGGTAAAGGGGCGGCATTCCCTCCGGCGGCGTGGCAATAGACATCCACATCCGGGGCGGTGCAGCCCTTGGGCCCAGCCTCCCCCCCGGATTGCACCGGCTTCAGGCCCCTGGCCGACACCCCGGATTTTTCAAAGGCCCGGAGCAAGGCCGCCGTCACAAAGGTTTTCCCCACATCGGTATCCGTTCCCACAATGCAAAAACCGGCGCCGTCCATCTCCATTTCTCCCTCCATTTCTGGTTAACCAAGATCAAATTTAAAGGTTAACTAAATATCCCATACACCACTCCATGCCAAGGGGAAAAATCGACATCACCCCTGGAAATCACCTATTTTAACTGGACTTTCAATGCCTTAGGAGGTAACTCTGGAAGATCTTTTCAATCCGGGAACCATCAAGGAGGGATTTTTGTGGAGATTTTTCCAGCTGTATTCCTTTTCACCCTGTCCGCCACCATCACCCCCGGCCCCAACAATGTCATGCTCATGGCCTCGGGAATGAACTTCGGCATCCGCCGTTCCATCCCCCACCTTCTGGGGGTCTGCCTGGGCTTCACCATCATGGTCATCCTGGTGGGCTCGGGGCTGGGCTTCATCTTCGAGCAATCCCGGGCCTTCCACGAAACCATCAAAATCATCGGTGTCCTTTACCTGCTCTACCTGGCCTGGCGCATTGCCAATTCCGCCCCCACCTCCCTGGAAGGGGGGAAATCCAGGCCCTTGAACTTTATGGAAGCCGCCCTTTTCCAATGGGTGAACCCCAAGGCATGGATCATGGCCTCCGGGGCCGTGGCTGCCTTTACAACGGCCGGATCCGCCATCCAGCTCCAGGTCATGGTCATTGCCCTGGGCTTTTTCAGTGTCTCCTTCCCCTGCGCCGGAACCTGGCTCTGCTTTGGGGTGGGCCTGAAAAAACTCTTTGCCTCCCCCGGTCTCCAACGAACCGTCAACCGGGCCATGGCCCTGCTGCTGGTGGCCTCCATCCTCCCGGTGATCCTGGAGCTGGTCCGCCAATATTTTCCCTGATATCAAGGGAAAGCCAATTACAGCCCCCAACCTGGCCCAAATAAAAAAGGGGGACAAGTCCGGCATGGCCCGGACTTGTCCCCCTTTGCATTGGAAATTGAATGTTAACCCGGCACCGTCTCCCGTTGATCGAAAACCTGATTTTCCGACTCCAATGAAATCAGGGCTGAAGCCATTTCTTCCTCCATGGCCACCCGCCCAGGAATATTGGCCAGAAAATCCTGGGGATTTCCATGGAAGCTGCCGGGAAAATTCCGATGGTGAAAGGCCATGGCCTGGGAGGGGGTTTTCTCCCGCAGGGCCTTCTGGGGCAGCTGGTTGTTGTAAAATTCCATATGTCG
The DNA here is from genome assembly GCA_022361135.1 of Desulfobacterales bacterium. Next base: position 2,974 of record JAKSBM010000298.1, read on the forward strand.
GGCCATGCGTTCCTGCATTTCCTCCAATGTACCAAAGCAGAGGCCCGGCTCCCCCGGTTCCAGCTTTTCCGAATTTTCCTGGATCTTGGCCAGGGTCTTACCATGGGGGGAATCCTTGAACACATGGACCAATCCCAGTTCCCGGCAGGTGGCCTGGGCATTTTCCTTCAATGTCCGAGCCAGATCAGAATCCAGGTGAAGGCAGAGGCCAAAGGCTGGAGCCTGGATCAACCCCAGTACCCGCAGGGGATACTGCCCCAGGTAGCGGTCCAGAAATGTCCATTGAGCCCGGCTGTCCAGGGGGTTCAATTCCGAATGGAAAATCCGGAAGGAACAATCCAACAGGGTTTGGATGCAAATGGGCACGTCCTCCAGCCCGGGTCCGGGAATGACAAATTGATTGTAATACAGATAGGTCCCCCGGTAGTCGTTGAGCTTGAAGGAAAGTCCCTTTTTCAGAGAAGGCAACCGTGAAATGTGATAACGGCCCAGGTACCGATTCAAGGTGGCCCGGGAGCATTGAAAGGGCATGGTTGCCTCCATGAGGCGATGGAGATCGTCCAGGCTGGACCGCAGGACCATTCGGGAGACGATGAGTTTGATGGCCTCCGACGGGGAAAGAACGGTCTGAATCCGCTTGGGGACATGGGACCGGTCCATGACACCCTTCCGCTTTTTCCAACGCCGGATGGTGGTCTCACTCACCCCGAGTTTCCGGGCCATGACCGACACTGGAATCTGGGGGTTGTTCTGGATGAACTCACGCTGAATGGGAGTGGTTCTGGCATTCTTGTGGAGATGGATAATCATGTTCTTCTGGCGTCCTCATCATTAAATCATTGTCATTGACTTACTATGAAGAACGATTACCCGGGCAAAATCCTGTGGAAAAAATTTACATTTCTCCGGTAGCGAACTTTATCGGCGGCAAAGTATCAAAACATTAGTGGGAAAATATTACTTTTTTATATTAAAAGACCGCAACTTTCCCAAACGCAATCCCCTGATACTTTTTCACCCCCTTAAAACCCATTGAATTTTTTAAATAAAGTTACCCCTCAATTCTGCGATACCTGGGCTGTAGGCGGGAAACAAAGGACCTTTGCAGAGGCAAAAAAAAAGTCAAACCTTGAGTATCCCTGAATCGTATCAGATCAAGCGGGTCTGGAAATCCCGCACATTCACATGGAGGAATTCACATGTCACTCAGCATTAATACCAATGTTTCAGCGTTGACGGCCCATCAGAACATGTTGAAAAACGACACTAACATGAGCCAGTCCCTGGAAAGGATGTCCACGGGCCTCCGGATCAACAGGGCTGCCGATGATGCCTCGGGCATGGCCATTGCGGACTCCCTGCGGGCCCAGCACCTGGGCATTGGCCAGGCCATCCAGAATGCCAATGACGGGGTTTCCATCGTACAGACCGCAGACGGTGCACTGGAAGAGTCCATCAACATCGTCAACACCATTAAAACCAAATCCATCCAGGCGGCATCGGACGGAGAGACCACGGAAACCCGGTCCGCCATCCAGGCCGACATTGACAAACTCACCGAAGAGCTGGACGCCATTGCCAAAACCACATCCTACAACGGCCAGCAGCTCCTCTCCGGCGACTTCACAAACAAGCAGGTCCAGGTGGGGGCCTATGCCAATGAAACCGCCACCATCAACATCGAATCCACGGAATCCAGCAAAATCGGCCATGTCACCACGGCCAAACTGGAACTGGACAACGCCGAGGGCGGCGAAGTCCAGCTGGAACTCACCTCGGCCATCACCGGGGGCCAGGTCAAGCTGGAATCCGTGGATATCCAGATGAACAACTCTGCGGAAAACGGCATGGGCGCCCTGGCCGATGAAATCAACTCCATGTCCTCCCAGACCGGGATCTCCGCCGAAGCCGTGGTGGAAAGCCAGACCTCGGAAGCCATCCAGGCCGGGACCACGGGAACGGATTTTGCCATCAACGGCATCACCATCGGCGCCGTGAATGTGGAAGACAACGACGGCAACGCCGCCCTGACCAATGCCATCAACTCCAAAACCAATGAGACCGGCGTCACCGCCTCCATGGACCCCGACGGATCCCTCAAGCTCACCTCGGCAGACGGCCGGGCCATTAAGGTCACCGGCGATACCGGCGGCATCCTGGGAACGGACACCAATGAAGACATGTCCACCATCGGCTACGTCACCCTGACCCAGGCCGGCTCCAACCAGATCAGCATTGAAGGCACCACCAGCGGCGGCATCGGCGATGCCATCACCCTGAGCAACGATCTGGAGACCGTTGACGATTCCGAACTGGCCGCCGGATCCACCATCAAAAAAGGCTCGACCTTGGGTGCCGGCTCCGTTGTGGGGGGAAATGCCACGGTAACGGAAACCGTGAATGACACCCGGGCGGACTATGAAATGGAGGCCGGATCCACACTGGGCGCAGGCTCCACCATTTCCCAAGGCACGGAAATCGGGGGAGCCGTTGTTATCTCCGGAGATACCAACGCCGCATCCCCGGCTACCCAGA
>JAKSBM010000061.1 GCA_022361135.1 Desulfobacterales bacterium
AGGCCGGGAAGGGTGAAATCCCCCGATTACCCTGCACTGGGCACCAGCCCCATGTCGGTGCAGGCTTCGGGGTGGGCCTCGTAATAGAATTGGGGATTACCATTTTCACCGTCCCGGATCTCCATGCAGAGGAAATCCATGATGCTGGCACTGGCCTGGCCGGTGATACTTTTTTTGGCCTCCTTCTTCAGCAGGGCAATGATATTTCCAGCCTCTTCAATGGAACAATAGCGCTCCACATCCGGGGGCAATTCCAACACGGCCACGCTCACGGTGATCAAGGGAATCCGGCGCAGCACCCCCTCCCGGTCCGTGGCCAGGATATAGCCCTTCTCCATGGATTCCCTATCATAGAAGCTTTCCGCATCCTTTTTAAAGGTCAGGGCCAGACGGGCCATCTCCTGCTCCACTTCCCCGGGTTTCCCCCGGCGGATACCCATGAAAAAATCATCCCCGCCCACGTGGCCCACGAAGCGGTTTTCCCCCATGCCTGCGGCCTTGAGCAGCTCGGCAAACATGAGGATGAGCCGGTCGCCGTTGCGGAAACCATAGTGGTCGTTGTAGGGCTTGAACTGATCGAAGTCAAAATAGACCAAATGGTATCCGGTGGTGAAATCCGAAAGGGCTTCGCTGAAATACTCGTGGATCATGGTATTGCCCGGCAGCTTGGTCAAGGGGTTCTGGTTCCGGGCCAGGGTGAGGTTCTTCTCATTGATGAGTTTGAGCAGGGCCTTGGTGTCCAACAGGCCCACATATTTCATCTCATCCACCATGATCAATCCTTCATTGTTATTGTGCTGGGTATAGGTTTCGATGAGCTTTTCCACGGAGGTGTGGATGTCGGCAATGGGGATTTTGGTGATGAACCGGGAAACATCCTTTCCAAAGCTGGGATTTTCCAAAAGCTGGCGGCCGAACTTGGAAAAGATATAATCCTTGAATGCCGTATCCCGGACCACACCCAGGGGTTCTTCGTATTGGTTCACAATGGGGAAAAAGGACTGGCTGTCCTCCTTGCGGAACTTTTCAAACAGGCCAATGATGTCGGAATCCGACTGCACCGGTTCAATGTACTGGATCTCCCCGGAAATCAAAGAGCGGTCCCGGGCCGGGCCATTGCGGCGATCCATGCGGGTAATCTCCCAGATCTTCTTGTACTGGGGTTTCAGGGCCTCCAGGCTCTGGGTGGGGGCCTGGACAAAATAGCCCTGGACCATGTCGCAGCCGATCTCCTTGCACATGGCATATTCCTCCAGGGTTTCCACCCCTTCGGCCAGAATACGGCTGCCCATAAAATGGGCAAAGCTGACAATGGTGGAAACCACCAGCCGCTTTTTGGGATCATTGTCCATGTTGCGGATGAAAAACCGATCGATTTTAATGTAGTCGGGCTCGGTATAGTAGAGGAGCTGGAGGCCGGAAAAACCGGTGCCGCAATCATCCACGGCAATTTTAAAGCCCTGGGCATGGTAGGCGGACAACAGGGAGGAAATATCCGTATTCTTGGAAAACCGGTGCTTTTCAGAAATCTCAAAACAGATGTCCTCGTGGGAATAGCCGTATTTTTCCAGCAGGGCCATGGTGGATCCCGGGGAATAATCCGTGGAATCGAAGAGACGATTGTCCAAATTATAAAAAAGCTTCACCCGGCCCCGTTTCCTGAACCGGGCAAATTTTTTAAAGGCCTTTTCCCTGAGGACCATGTCCACCTGGTGGAGAAGGCCGTCCCGGTAAGCGGTGTCAAAGAAATCGTCAATGGATGAAAATCCAGCCTTTTCCACCCCCCGGATCAGGGCTTCAAAGCCAAAGGTGTTGCCGGTATGGATATTAACGATGGGCTGGAATGCATGGTCCAGCACATTGAGGCGCGAAATCCAGCTTTCACTGGTCAACTCCACCATGTTCACCTGCCTTTCACGAACTTGGGTTAAAGGATGGCACCGGCCTGGAAAAATCGTCCGGAATTCCGGACCCTTCAAGTGCCCATCCCGGTACCTGGGTCAAGACAACCTACATACCCGGTGTTAGGATTTGATGATGACCCCGTTAGGATCCAACCATGGAAAGCCCTGCCCCCATTGGCACGGGAATGCTTTTCTTGACCTTAACAAGTCCCATGGGATATACTGTTTGGAACAGGATTCTGAATAAAAACCTGTGCAGCGCCAACTTCGTCTAAAGCCGTCCGACACTCCCGTTTCGGACGCCTCCGAACTAAACCGAAAAAAATCGTAATCCTATGATTCTGACCATTGGCGAAATTTTATTTGACCTCTTTCCCCAGGGCAAACAATTGGGGGGTGCCCCCTTTAATTTTGCCTTCCACCTGAAGCAATTGGGCTTTGACCTGCGCTTCATCTCCCGGGTGGGGAAGGACGGCATGGGGGATGAAATTCACTCTTTTTTATCGGCCCATGGATTTGACCTGGCCGATGTTCCCATGGACCCGGACCATGCCACGGGCACGGTTGAGGTGTCCATGTCCGAGGGGGGACATGGTTTCACCATCACGGAGGACACGGCATGGGACCATCTGGAATGGCCCGGGGGATCCAACGGCCTCCTCACCCCGGGGCCGGATCTCATCTACTTTGGATCCCTGATCCAACGCTCCCCCAAGGGAAAACAATTCCTGGAAAACCTGCTCAAGGCCAAACCGGCTTCAACCAAGGTATTTTCAGACATCAACCTCCGGCCCGGGGGGGACGATGACGCCACCATCGACTTCACCCTGGCCCAGGCAGATATCCTGAAACTCAACTGGGAGGAGCTGGTCCGCATCTGGTCCATCAACATTGACGGCCCCCGGTTGGACCATGCCATCCGCCACCAGATGCTGAGCCACGGCCTGGAGGCGGTGATCCTCACCCTGGGGGAACACGGCAGCCTCTGGGTGAGCCCGGAAGATTGCTGGGAATGTGAAGCCACCCAGCCCGACACCCTGGTCAACACCGTGGGGGCCGGCGATGCCTTTGCCGCCGTCTGTGCCGCCGGCATCATCAAGAACATGCCCCCCGGGGAAACCATGGAACTGGCCGCCCAATTCAGCGGTCGTATCTGCGCCAATCCCGGTGCCCTGCCCCAAAATCTCCAGGACTATGTCCCGGTAAAGGAAAAAATAGGTATCCCATGAGCCAGCAACAGCAGGGCCTTTACATTCAAATGTTCAGCATCCACGGCCTACTCCGGGCGGAAAACATGGAGTTGGGCCACGATGCCGACACCGGCGGCCAGATCAAATACCTCATTGAATTGTGCAACAGCCTTTCCCTTCGTCCCGAGGTCCGAAGGGTGGAGCTTTTCACCCGACTCATCCAGGACAGATCCTATTCCGATGATTACGGCCGGGAAGAGGAAAAGGTAAACGACAAATTTAAAATCGTCCGGATCCAATGCGGGGGAAAAAAGTACATCAAAAAGGAAAAACTCTGGCCCTTCATGGATGAATTTGTGGACCGGACCATCAAATACATCCGCCGCCAATCCCACCCCCCGGACCTGGTCCACGGCCATTATCCCGACGGGGGCTATGTGGCCATGGAGCTGGCCCGTC
>JAKSBM010000834.1 GCA_022361135.1 Desulfobacterales bacterium
CAGGGAGAGGATGACGGCACGCTCAACGGCGTTTTCCAGCTCTCTAACATTGCCGGGCCAGGGGTGGCGGGTGAGGGCATCCATGGCCGTTGGGGTGAAGCCCTTGATGGATTTACGGTTTTTCCGGGCATGGGATTGGAGAAAGGTTTGGGCCAAGAGGGGGACATCGCCCCGGCGGTCCCGCAATGGGGGGATCTCCAGCTGGATGACGTTGATGCGGAAGAAGAGGTCTTCCCTGAATCGGTTTTCGGCAACGGCCCGGTTGAGATTCTGGTTGGTGGCGGCGATGATCCGCACATCCACGTGGGAAATCCGGTCACTGCCCAGGGCTTGGATCTCGTTCTCCTGGATGGCCCGGAGGAGTTTGGCCTGCATGGCCAGGGGCATTTCCCCGATTTCGTCCAGGAAGAGGGTGCCCTGGTGGGCCCTGGAGAACAAGCCTTGTCGCTTTTTGTCGGCCCCGGTGTAGGCTCCCTTTTCATGGCCGAATAATTCCGATTCCAAAAGCCCTTTATTTAGAGCCGCGCAATTCACGGTGACCATCTCCTTGTTCCGGCGGGGACTGATGCTGTGGATGGCCCGGGCAAAGAGTTCTTTTCCGGTGCCGCTTTCCCCGGTGATGAGGATGCCGGCATCGGACTTTCCGGCCATCTCGGCGATTTTCTGGGTTTTTAACAGGGGCGGGCTTTGGCCGATGATGGCGCTAAAGGGGGCGGCCGGATCCGGGGCGGCATGGGGCTGGGGCCGGGGCGTTTCCAGGTGGCCCATGGCCTTTTCCAGGGTGGTTTTCAGGATTTCAAAGTTCAGGGGTTTGGTGAGGAAATCCATGGCCCCCAGTTTCATGGCCTGGACGGCCTTGTCCACGGAGGAGTAAGCCGTCATGATGATGATGGGGATGGCCGGGTTGGCTGCCTTGATTTCCTCCAGGGCGGTGATGCCGTCCATCTCAGCCATGCGTACGTCCATGAGGATGAGGTCATAGGGGGTTTTGGCAGCTGCGGCCACTGCTTTTTTCCCATCGACAACCTGGTCCACCTGGTGGCCCAAACCGGAGACCAGGGTGGTGAGCATGGTCAGATGGCCGGGATCGTCATCAACAATGAGGATGTGACCGTTCACGTTGTTTTCCTTTTTTCCTGGGATAGGGGCAGGGTGATGGTGAAGCAGGTCCAGTGATTCTCTATGGTTTCCACGGTGATGGTTCCGTTGTGGTTTTCAATGATTTTATGGGATACGGCCAATCCCAGCCCTGTTCCCCGGGCCTTATCCGTAAAATAGGGGTCAAAGATCCGGGGGAGTTTTTCCCTGGGAATACCGGAGCCGGTGTCCTTTACCTTGATTTCAACGGTTCGGGTCCTTGCCCGGGCGGATACCGAAAGGCGTCCTCCCCGGGGCATGGCCTGTATACCGTTGATGTAGAGGTTGAGCAGAACCTGGGTGAGGCGGTCCGGATCCGCCTCAATGACAATGGGCAGCTCCGGAAACCGGGGGATTAATTTCACGTTTCCGGTTTTGGCCTCCCGGTCCACCACCGTGAGGGAGTGTGTGAGCAGCTCCTGGATGGAAATGGATTCAAAATTGAGATCCGATGGCCGGGCAAAGGTGAGTAGTTCCGAAATGACCCGGTTGATGCGGTCGGTTTCTTCGGCCATGTGGATGGCGGCCTTGCGGTTGTGACTTTCCCTTGGGAAAAGGGTGGCAAAATAGGTGGCGTATCCCTTGATGGAACTCAAGGGGTTGCGGATTTCATGGGCCACTCCGGCGGCGATGTTCCCAATGACGGCCAGTTTCTGGGCCCGTTCCAGCATTTTTTTGGACCGGGCATCCCTGCGGGCCCAGAAGAGGGCGATGAAACCAGCTCCTCCCAGGGCAAGGATGATGGCCACCATGATCATGTTGTGGTGGCGGTCTTCGATGCGGGCGGTTTCAAAGTGGGAAATGTCCATGGCCAGGAAGATAAAGAGGGGCTTCTGTCCAGTGCCCTTGGGCCATTGGGCCGGTCGGAAGATTTCGAAGTAGGGTGTTTCCCCTTTGGGTCGGATGATGCGCCATTGGATTCCGGTGCCGGCCTTGCCGGTTTGAAAGGGGGGATCCAGCAAATTTCTGGGCTCATCCGGGGCCTGGGAGGGGCTTTTTATCCAGTGTTTGCCCCGGGGTGTGGAAATAATTACCCAAAACAGATCGGCCTGGTGGGTGATGGCATCGATCATCTGTTGTAAAAGCAGATAATTGGCTCTTTGGGTATCTCCTTTGTCACGGTTCTTTTTTTTTCCATTCTGTGATCCCGCCGCTGGCCTGGGTGGGAGCAGGGCGGCCTCAATGCCCTGGATCAGGGCGGCCCCCTTTTCCTGGAGCATGTGAATCATTCGGGCCTCGTCCCGGTTGTGGCTGTCAATGCCCATGACCGCGGTGAAAGCCATGAGGACAAGGCTTATGGCGATGATCATCCAGGGGGATGTTAAAAAAGAAGAGCGCATGGATTATTATGGTCCAGGAGGAGGGATTTCTCAAGGGGAAGTTGGCCGTGGAGGAATATGGAAAAAATATGAGGAATTGGGTGAAAATCAGGTTTTCCCTGATTGATTTTACCCCCGGGAAGGGATAGAAACTTCCCCATCGATCTTTGTTCGATGTGTTTAAATTTGTGTTTTTTAATTTCAGGGCCGACCCGACCCTTCCTAAATCTAATCTATCTTGTCCTGGGTCGGCCCTGATTTTATTTGGGGGAAGACAGGGCCCCATGGTCAGGTAAAAAAATTCCCATCCCCAGTCAAAGCAAAATCCAAATCCAGCCATAACCAAAATCTAATCTTTCCTTTTTAGAGTGGGCCGAAATGTTGTTGCTTTATCAGGAATCAACCACGGTTTTATTCA
>JAKSBM010000792.1 GCA_022361135.1 Desulfobacterales bacterium
AATGCCCAGATCCAGAGTGTGGAAGGCTATGTGGGCAATTTCACCACCACCCTGGACAGCGAGGGACAGACCAAAACCATCCGCCACGGGGCCTCGGTCCTGGCCATTGGGGCTTCGGTCTATGAACCCACGGAATACCTCTACAATGAAAGTGACCAGGTCTTCACCCACATTGACCTGGGCGGGGAGATCGCCCGGGGCAACGACGCCGTCACCCAGGCGGAAAACCTGGTCATGATCCAATGCGTGGGCTGCCGCAATGAGGACCGGGACTATTGTTCCCGGGTCTGCTGCGGCCATGCCGTGAAAAATGCCCTCCACCTCAAGGAAATCAACCCGGAGATGAATATCTACATCCTGTTCAGGGATGTGCGCACCTATGGATTCCGGGAGGATGCCTATAGAGAGGCCTGTGAAAAGGAGGTCCGTTTCATCCGCTACACCCCGGAGGACCCCCCGGTGGTGGAAGCAGCCAAGGAAGGGGGCAAAGATATCCTGCGGGTGACGGTGCCCGATCCGGTGCTGGGCCAGACCCTGGAATTGGATGCGGACATCCTTTCCCTGGCCGCGGCCGTGATTCCGGCGGAATCCACCCAGAAGACGGCCAATCTTTTCAAGGTCACCCTGAGCCCGGATGATTTTTTCAAGGAGGCCCATGTGAAGCTGCGGCCGGTGGAATTTGCCAGTGACGGGGTCTTCCTCTGCGGTACGGCCCATTATCCCAAGCACATCCCCGAGGCCATCAACCAGGCCCATGGGGCCGCCGGCCGGGTGCTCACCCTTTTGTCAAACGATACGGTGACCGCCTCGGGCTCGGTGTGCCAGGTCCTGGAGAATGAATGTGTGGCCTGCGGGGCCTGCATCACGGCCTGCACCTACGATGCCATTGAGTTCAAAGAGACGGCCAAGGGGAACAAGGCCTGGGTGAATCCGGTGCTCTGCAAGGGGGACGGGGTCTGCAATGCCAAATGCCCCACCAATGCCATTGTCCTGCGCCATTTCACCGACGATGCCCTCCTGGGGCAGATCGATGCGGCCCAGGGGGAGATGGCATCCACCCCGGAGGAAATTGAGGCCCAGATGGAGGCGGTGCTGGCCGATGCCTGAGCCGGATATTAAGACCAATACACCCGGAGTTGAAACCGGTAGACCATAAGGAGAAAGGAAATCATGGGGTTTGAATTCACGCCAAAACTGCTGGGCTTTGTCTGCCACTGGTGAGCCTACGGGGCTGCGGACCTGGCTGGAGTTTCCAGACTACAATATGCAAG
>JAKSBM010000599.1 GCA_022361135.1 Desulfobacterales bacterium
ATACGGCTTCGGGATATTTGTCCGCATATTCGGAAATCCGGCCCCGTTTGACGTTTTTCAATTCCATGACATAGGCCCGTTTTTCCCGGTCAATGCCCTTTTCGTCGTAGATGAAACCGGCGGAGTCGGACAGGGTGACCACCTTGCCGCCCAGGTCCAGGATTTTTTCCACGGTGTACTGGGCCACGTTGCCGGAACCGGAAACCAGACAGGTTTTGCCTTCAAAGGAGTCGTTGCGGGTGGCCAGCATTTCTGCGGCAAAGTAAACACAGCCGTAACCGGTGGCTTCGGGACGGATCAGGCTGCCGCCCCAGGCCAGGCCCTTGCCCGTGAGGACGGAGGAAAATTCATTGGTCAATTTTTTGTACTGGCCGAACATGTAGCCGATTTCACGGCCGCCCACCCCGATGTCACCGGCGGGAACGTCGGTGTTGGGGCCGATGTGGCGGTAAAGTTCGGACATGAAGGACTGGCAGAATCGCATGACTTCATTGTCGGATTTGCCCTTGGGGTCAAAGTCGGATCCGCCCTTGCCGCCGCCCATGGGCAGGGTGGTCAGGGCATTTTTGAAGACCTGCTCAAAGGCCAGGAACTTCAGAATGGACAGGTTGACCGAGGGGTGGAAGCGCAGACCGCCCTTGTAGGGACCGATGGCGGAGTTCATTTCGATGCGGAAGCCGCGGTTGACCTGGACATTGCCGTTGTCGTCCATCCAGGGGACCCGGAACATGATGGCCCGTTCCGGTTCGGCCAGCCGTTCCAGGATTTTGGCCTGGCGGTATTCGGGATTGCGGTCCAGTACGGGCTGTACGGTTTCGATGACTTCCTGGACAGCCTGGTGAAATTCTTTCTGGTCCGGGTCTTTGGCGATGATTCTGTTCAGTTCTTCAGACATGTTGTAACCTTTCTTCTCGTGTGTGTGGATGGGAGCTGAGCGCGACTCAGGCTGCCTGTGTGTTTTTATTTTCTTTTCCCGTGTCAAGGATGACGCAACGGGAGTGTTTTCCATCGATTTTGATCTTCAGGGGATTGTCCAGGCGCAGGTGGCGGATGAAACCTTCATCCCGGATGGTGCCTGCCGTGGCCATGTCTCCCAGATCGATGCGGTCCGGGCTGGTTTCCCGGGCCTGGTTCACGGTGATGTAGGGAATTCCCTGGGCCGTGATGGTGTTGAAAAAATGGGATCCCTGGGAGGCATCGGCGTGGATGGCTCCGTCCCGGATTTCAACAATGGCCCCGGCCCCGCTGATCTGGTCCCAGTTCACCGGAATACCCAGCCAGGGATCGGAAGAGCCCCAACGGCCGGGGCCGGCCAGGAGGAAACGGCGGTTGGCCTGGCGCAGCCGGGCATTGATACGGGAGATTTCCCGGGCCATGTGTTGGGTTTTCCCCCCCTCAAACCGGTCCGGGTTGACGTATACAATGTCCTCAATGGTGTCCAGGGTGCCGTTGCCCAGTGCGGCGGTGGATACGCAGACGGCGGCATCCATGTCCTCCTGGGTGATCACGGTGGTGTCCATGGGTTTGAGCATGGGCCGGACCTGGAGCAGTGAGATCTCCCAGGTGGATTTTCCGGGTTTCGGAATGTTGGCGGCAAACTCAATTTCCACGGGGGCGCCCATCTCCCGGGTCAGGTGATCCAGAAGGTCGTTGACCAGGGCGGTGAGGCGCGGGGTTTCGTATTTCAGGATCCGGGCAAAGGTGAGGGCCTTGGGGCCGTCGCAATACCAGGTGTCCCGGATGCGGTCTTCGGCAGGTACGTAGGTGGAGGTAAGGGCCTTGACCGGTTCTTCTTCCAATGCCTGGGCCAGGGAGCGGCGCTCCAGGTTGGAGCAGATCCCAAAGCGGAGTTCTTCGGGGTAGTCCTTGGTCCGCAGGGCATAAAATTGGTTCTGGGTGTGGTCCAGGTAATCCCGGGCATGGGCGAATTGGGGCGTCACCTGGGGGAATTTGGGGGAGACCCGGAAGCTTTGTTCCCCCTGGGCCAGGGTGTGGCCCAGTCCCAAGGCCAGGTTCAGGACCCCGTCCTGGGATTCCATGTCGGCAAAGGGATAAAAATTCACCGACTGGGCCGTGCCGGAAACGCCGGGGTAGAAAAAATCCCCATACTGGCGGCCGGAGATTTCCTGGATCAGGACGGCCATGCTGTCTTCAAAGGGATGGGCCGTGGTATTCCGGCAAAAGGTTTGGGCATCCTTATAATAGGTGGAGGCGAAAACCAGCTTCACCGCCGTGGTGAGGTGGGTGAGGCGAACCTTCAGATCCGTATGGTTGTTGGGGATCATGTAGGTTTTGTACAGCCCGGCATAGGGTTGGAAATGGGCATCTTCCAAAAGGCTTGAAGAGCGGACGGCCAGGGGCGCATCGGTTTTGGCCAGGAAGGCTTCCAATTGCCGGACCAATTCCCGGGGCAGGGGGGCATCAATGAATCCCTGGACCAGTTGGAGCAGGGTGGCCTTGCCCCGGCCCAATGCCTTGAGGTGGTTGGCGTCCACAAAGTGTTCAAAAATGTCCGTGCACAACACCAGACTGTTGGGAATGCGCAGATCCATTTCTTCGTAGGTGGCGTCCAGGTCGGGGCGGCGGTTCAGCAGGTCGGCCAGGAAGGCCAGTCCCCTGGCCTTGCCCCCCATGGATCCCTGACCGATTTTGCTGAAATTGGCCGCCCCTGCTTTAACCTGGAGGGGTTCCAGGGATGCAGGTGCTGTTTCCTGTGTGTGGATGCCTGCATGGTCCTGGAAAAAATCGTGGAGTTTTCCATCCAGGTCGGTGCTGTTTTTGTCCAGGAAGGGGGCCGGGATCAGGGCGGCTTTTTCCCGGTTTTCGCTTTCAGCACTCATGAGGAGGGAAGGGAGGTCGGGCATTTCCTTGTAAATGGCGGAGAGCAAGGAAATGCCGGCCCCGGGATCTTCCTGCCCGTTCCGGGGGAGGCGGGTGTCCGACAGGACGCAGACCATGCGGTCCCCCAGTTCCCGGAAAAGGGAGATGGCCGCTTCATGGGTTTCGGCCAACAGGAGTCTGGGCTTTTTCCCCGTGGCGGAGTGAGAACAGGAGGCGATTTCCCTGTACACCGCGGGGAGAAAGCGGGAAAAGTATTGGATTGAATCCTCAACCAGGAGAACCGCCCGGCGGGTTTCATCATTGCAATGTTGATCTTCCATGAGCTGGACCATGGCCGTGAACATCTCCGGTGTGCCCGACCAGATAAAGGCATGGTCAACGCCGTCCATCTCACCGGCTTCCGGGGCAGCGCCCTGGGTGGGTGGAACCAAAAGGATCACCGGGGTGCCCGGGGCAACCTGTTTTAGACGTTGGCCGGGTTTGTTCAGGGATTCGCCCAGGGAATGGGGCTCCACAAAGATCAGGTCGAATTCATTTTCACCCAGCAGGGCTACGGCCGCATCCATGGACGGTGCCGTGGTCACCTTCCCCTGGGGGAAACAGATGTCTTCATTCAGGCTATATAAATGATATGGACTGGACACAAAGAGAATTTCTTTGACCCGGAAATCGGATTTTTCCGTGTTTTGGGATCTGAATTTCAAATTTGAGGTCATTTTATCCATTTTTTGTCTGCTTTGGGTGATTTCTAAATTTGGACCACGATAAAAACACGATGTTTTGTTGTGTTTTTCTGAAAAGAATTTTTATTTGAATTTGAAAAAGAAAACAACGCGACAAAAACCATGTGATAATGCGTATAAAAACATCGTGGTATGGGGGTTGAAAACACTTTAGATGGTTAAAAATACGGTTGGGGGTGTAGTTTTTAAGGCGTGAATGTGCTGTTATTCCAGTTTGTTGTGGATATGTGGTGAACGTTTGAAAAAAACAGGATAGGTTTTTGGAAAAATGCTGGAAAACAAGGTCGCCCATGGTCGTGGAACTAGAAAATAGGCAATTAAATGGGGGCCGCCACCCGTAATTGAAGAAAAAAAGGGGTTTTTCCTTGCCCCGTGTTTACTGGGTTGGTACATCCAAGTATCACTACAGAGGAGACGAACCATGGGAAAACGGCAAGATCGTACCACGGCTTTGGCTGCCAGTGAGGACCGGTACAGGGAATCTCGATTCCAAACCCTGGTGGAAACCATGGGGGACGGGCTTTCCGAGATCAATGAACATCAGGAAACGACCTACGCCAACCTCACCCTGTGCCGCATGTGGCGCAGGGATTTGTCGGATATCCTGGGGGTGCCTGTCAGCCGATTCTTGGATGATGAGAACCGTGCTGTTTTGAATGCCCAGATGGAAAAGCGGCGCCAGGGTGAGTCCACCCCCTATGAACTGACCTGGACCTGTGGTGATGGGGCGCTTCTTCCAACGCTTATGACTCCCACCCCCTATTTTGATGACCAGGGCGAATTCAAGGGCTCTTTTGCCGTGGTGACGGATATCTCCTTCCATTGCCATGAAAAGAATTCCCTGACCCGGGAAGTGGATCGGAGAACCCGGGAATTGGAAAAGAAAAATCAGAGTTTGGAGGAATTAAACACCACCCTGAAGGTCCTTTTCAAAAAGCGAGAGCAAGATCGAAAGCGCATGGAAAATCAGATGACGGTGAATATCAAGGAATTGATACTACCCTGCCTTGAGCGGCTTGGAAATGGGAACTTGGATTCCGCCCAGCGCCTCTGTTTAAGAACCGCCGAGGCCCACCTCAACGAGATCACCTCCCCCTTTATCCATCGACTCTCCATTGCATTTCGTCAGCTTACTCCGTCTGAAATCCAGGTGGCCAATCTGGTTCGCCACGGCAGGAGTTCCAAGGAGATTGCCCGGACCCTTGGAATTTCCAGGGAAACCGTGGGCTCTTACAGAAAGCAGATACGTCGAAAGCTGGGAATCACCCGCCGTGGCATCAATCTACGGTCCCATTTAAGTCGTCTTTTTTAAAACTAAATCATTTTCACGGCCTTGGGAAAATGGGTAGATTTCATACCCAATATCCCCCCGAATTATTCCCCTTGCTCCTCCATGCAAGGTGGACTACATCTCTTGTTCAGGTATTGGGTTCATCCTCCCATTGGGTTGATCTTCCAATTTTTGTCCCCTTCCAGGGTTCCTCCTCTCCAATACCTTTATTACCAGGCATATTCATCAAGAAGGCTGAGCTGTTCGCTGGCGTATTTTTATCTATTTTCCAAGGAGGCGTCCATGAAAGCCGTTATTCGTTTCATTAGTCCCTTTCTTCTGGTGTTGTTCTTTTTTTCTCCATCTTGGGCCAAGCCCGTTAAATTGACCTACTCCAATTTTTTCCCACCCACCCATGTGCAGAGTGTCCTTGCCCAGGAGTGGTGTGACGCGGTGGAGAAAAGAACCCAGGGACGGGTCAAGGTGGAGTACTATCCCGGCCAGACCCTGACCAAGGCCAAACAGAATTACGATGGTGTGGTCACCGGGGTTTCGGATATTGGCATGTGCCTTCTGGCTTATACCCGGGGGCGTTTTCCCGTCATGGAAGCCGTGGACCTTCCCCTGGGGTATAAAAGTGGAATGGCGGCTACCCAAGTCGTCAATGCCGTTTATGCCGCCTTTAAGCCCAAGGAATTGATGGATACACAGGTTATGTATCTCCATGCCCACGGAGCAGGTTTGTTGCACACCAAGGGACGGGCCGTCCGTACCATGGCTGATTTTAAGGGATTGAAGATCCGGGGGCACGGCACCAGTGCCCAGGTGATTTCCGCTCTAGGGGGCACTCCGGTCTCATTGCCCATGCCGGAATTATATTCCAGCCTCCAAAAGGGCGTGGTTCAGGGAGCACTCTACCCTGTGGAGGTCAATAAGGGGTGGCGCATGGGGGAGGTGAGTGAGTATATGACCTTGAATACCTCCATTGCCTATACTTCATCCTTTTACGTGGTCATGAATAGGGCCAAGTGGGAGGCCCTTGCACCGGATATCCAAGAGATTATTCAGGGGATTAATCAGGAGTGGATCCTTCGCCATGGCCGGGCCTGGGATGAGTCCGACCGGGTCGGGTTGGAATATTTTAAAGGCCTGGGCCATGAAGTGATTGAATTGCCCCAGTCCGAAGCGGCTCAATGGCGGAGAACCATTGAACCTGTAATTGGAAAATATATCCAGAAGATGGAAAAGAGAGGGTTTGAGGGCAGAAAGATCGTCTCCTTTGTCAGGAACAGCCTGGCCCAACACCAATAACAGGGGCTTTGAAATGAATAGGAACCCATCATATTGGAATCCGGTTCTGGAAACCCTGCCCCTGGAAAAATTACGTTGGCTTCAGTTCAATAAGTTCAAACGGGTTTTTACCTGGGCCTGGGAACATTCAAAATTCCATCGTTCCCTTTATGACAAAGCCGGGGTAAGCCCTGGGGATATCCATTCCCTGGATGACTTGGTCCACATCCCCAAGGTTGAAAAATCCATGATGCGGAATGTCCAATGCAGGGAGCCGTATCCATACGGAGATTCCCTCTGCGTACCCCTGGAGAAGGTGACCGCCTTTCGTCAGACTTCCGGGACCACGGGGCAACCCGTATACCAGGCCGATTCCGCCGGGGATTGGGAATGGTGGTCCGAGTGTTGGGCCCAGCTCCTCTGGGCCCAGGGGTATCGTCCATGGGATCGTGTATTTCTGCCCTTTGGGTATAATGTATTTGTGGCCTTCTGGGCCGGGCACTATGGTGCGGAAAAGTTGGGGTGCGAGGTGGTCCCCGGCGGGGTCCTGGATACCCAGGCCCGGATTTTGAAAATCGAGGAACTACGCCCTACGGCCATGATGGCCACACCAACCTACGTGCTGCGCATGGGGGAGGTGGCCCTGAAGATGGGATTGAATCCGGCGGAGTTTTCCATTGAACGAATCACCTGTGCCGGGGAGCCCGGGGCTGGGATTCCCGCCACCAAAAAGCGGATTGAAGCCTTGTTCGATGCCCGGGTTTTTGACCACGCCGGTGCCACGGAGATTGGGGCCTGGTCCTATGAATGTTCGGCCCAGCCCAGGGGAATGCATGTGAATGAGTCCATGTTTCTAGTGGAGATCGAAGATTTGGAAACCGGAAAAATCATCCATGATCCCGGAAAACCGGGGAAAATGGTGATTACGGCCCTGGATCGCATGGCCCAGCCTTGCATTCGTTTTGATTCCAAGGATCTGATTCAATGGGATTATGAGCCCTGTGCCTGCGGCCGCAGCTTTCGTCTTATTCGGGGGGGCGTTCTTGGCCGGGTGGATGACATCACCAAAGTTAAAGGGGTCTTGTTCAGTCCTGGGGCTGTGGAAGAGGTGGTGCGTTCCTTTGTGGAATTGGGCAATGAATATCTCTTGACCGTGGACCGGCCCGGGGATGTGGATCGGCTTTCCCTTCAGGTGGAAATCGAGGGCGGGCAAGCATCATCGGAGTTGGTTGGGCGACTCCGGGACGAACTGCGATTGAAAACCAATTTGGGGTATGAGATTGGGTTCAAGAATCTGGGCGAACTTCCCCGGTATAAATTGAAGGCCAAGCGATTCAAGGATTTGAGGAAAAACGCATAGGAGATGCCATGGAAAAGGTTCGAGGGATCCCTTCCCATCAGTTGAAATCCATGTACGAAAAAATCAATATTCTCAAGGCGGTGGCCGGGGAACTCTACCGGGAGTCGGGAAATTTCCCGGCCATTGAGAAAAATGCAGACCGGATTTTGGCCGGGGTGAAGATGATGGAACTGGGGCTGGGGGATATCATGGCCCTGGATATGGTGGATCGTCCATTGGGCCGGGACGGACACGGAGGGTCCCCAGGCGTTGGTAGGCTTCCCATGTGTCCACATCCCAGGTGATTTCCCTGTGGGGAAGTTCCAGTTTTTTTATCTGGTGACCATGGGCTGGAAACAATGCCCGGGCCCCGGCATCCCCCCGGAGGCCGGATAATTCATTGAACAATTTTTTATGGATGACCACCGGATTGCCCGGGCTGCCCCGGTGGTAGGGAATCTGGATTCCGGCCCGGGTCTGCACCCATGCCCGGATGATTTGGTCCAGGATGGTGGGGCCCACCAGGGGTTGATCTCCCAAGAGAAACAGGGCGGCCTGGGTGTGGGATGGTGCTGCCGCCAGACCGGCTTTGAGGGAAGAGGCCTGGCCGGTTTTAAAATGCGGATTCATGACGACCTGGATACCCGTGAGATCCAGGCGATCCCCAATGTCCCGTGCCCGGTGGCCCAGAACCAGGATGATGTGGGCCAGGCAGGTTGCCTTGGCATTTTCCACCACCTGCCCCAGGAGGGTGGTTTTCCCCCAACTTAAAAGTTGTTTGGTTTGACCCATGCGGGTGGACATGCCCGCCCCCAGTATGATTCCGGTGATATGGGGACGGGTCATGGTGGGCTGTTTCCCCTGTGTTTCCCATGGATGCTCACCACTGGATTGGGGGCGTTCAGCCGGGTGACCAGGCAGTCCGCCGGCAGGGCCTTCAGCCGCCGGGCCACGGATTGGGCATGGGCCGGGTCTTCCAGGCGGTCGGCCTTATTCAGGAGAACACGGCATTCAATCGGAGAAATCCGGGTGAGGGCTTTTCCCATTTCCCGTTCAATGATTCGGGCCATGGACTTCGGGTCCAGGGTTCTTCCCGGTTCAAATTCCAGGAGTTTGGCCATGAGTTCCGGGCGGTGGACATGGTCGGAGGTCAGGGGGCATCCCAGGGCATCCAGGCCGGAAACATGGAAGAGATGGGTTGTGGCGGCGGGTAGAACCGGCTCATGATCAGCCGAGGCTTTGACGGGTTTTTGCCGGGATCCATCCGCCTCCACAAAGATGTAGTCAAATCGGTTCAATTGATGGATCTTGTCCAGGAATTCAGGGCTGAATCCCAAAAGTTTTCCCCGTTTTTTATCTATCCCCATGCCGGCGGTGACATGGGTCGGGTGGGAATGGAGTCGGGCCATCCGGGTTTTGAATGCCTTTATATCCGGGGTTAAAATCAAATTGGGGCTCTGGTGGGTGCCGGGGACAAAAATTTTGGTCGAGGTGGTGGTGAGGACATTGTAACCCCTTTTTGCCAGGGTGTGGGCCAGTGCGAACATGAGGCTGGTTTTTCCCCCGGCTCCGATGATGGAAACCAGGGCGCCGGGTGGGGTCAGTCCCAGTGCCTGGACCAGGTCCACACGGTGTTGGTTCTGCCAGGCGAGAATGGCCTGGAGGACACTGCCCCCCAGGGTCCGGGCCTTGTCCGACAGGGTGTGGCAGTATTCAAGGATTCCCCGGGGATCAATGTCCCCAATCTTCATTCCTTGTCGTACCCGGGTTCCGGGGCGGATCTGACCCCTTAATACGCCGGAAATTCCAGCCTTTATCCATTGACCGTTGATCCGGCCCACCACGGTTCCGGCCTCCACCCGGGTGCCGATGTCCAGCTCCGATATAAATTGTCCGCCGCAGGGTGCCCGGAGGACGCGTTCCCGGGTATATCCGCCGATATCCCCGGGAATGCCGGTGTTGGCCAGTGCTGTCCCCTGGTCCAGAATTCGTCCCAGGTTATGTCCCCGGTGGGTTTCAATGACCTGGTCCACATCCTTGCCTGGGGTGAAGCCCGGCCCCAGCCCCAGAACCAGGGGCGCTTCGTCCCGGTGGGTTCCCCGGTTTTGTTTGGCAATGAGTGCATCGACGACAACATGGGGCTTGATCTGGGAAATGCTTTTCCATTCCGGATCTGGAATGATGGGGATTTGTTCCCGGTGAAAGGCATGTTTTACCTCGTCCATGTTATCTGCCCGGACCGCCATCACCCCCTCCACTTGCTGTTCGCCCTGGTGGACGGCCTCACAAAAACTCACCTGCCGCCGAACGGCCAAGGGATGGTGGGTTTCCACCATGACGATTTTTCGAAATCCCGCCTGGTATAGGCACCAGGCAATGCCGGTGGCCATTTCTCCGGCCCCCTTGATGCAGAGGGTGATTCCACTGCTGTTCCGGGGGCCCGGATCGGAGTGACAATGGTCTGGGGACATGGGCTTCACCTCCGGGCCCCGGCCGGAGGATGTCCGGCTGGGGCTGTTTGGGGTTCGATTATTTGATATGGGGTACCTTGGGATCCTTGCACCCGTATCCAAAGGGCAGGATGGTATCGGAATCCAGGCCGAATTCATCAATGGCCTTGAGCACCTTTTCCGGGGTGATGGGCGCCCCGGTAAACTGAATGCCGATGGCGTTGTACACCGCATTGGCAGCGGCCCCGGTGGGGGCCACCAAACCCGATTCACCGCAGCTCTTGGCGCCGTACGGCCCGATGGGATCGGGCTCCTCCACCAGGATGGAGGTGGTCTTGGGCATGTCCGAGGGGCCGAACATTTTATAGTCGGTGAAGCTGTTGTTCAGGCAGAGACCGGATTCGTCGTAGTAGGTTTCCTCGGTGAGGGCCATGCCCAGGGCCTGTTGAACGCCACCCTCCAATTGGCCTTCCACGGAAGGGGGATGGATGGCACAGCCGATGTCGTGGGCGCTGACCACATCAATGACACGTATTTCCCCGGTGGTGGTGTCCACCTCCACCTCCACAAAGGCGGCGGCAAAGGGTGGGGAGTTGTGCTCGGCGTAGAAGGAGGCATAGCCCTGGATTTGACCGGGGATGCCGATTCTCTGGCCCGTGGCCCCGTCCAAAAAGGCGTTGACCCCTTGGGAGCAGATCTGCTCCATGGAGACCGAGGGCTCGGGGGCCCCCTTGACCCGGATGATTCCCCCTTGGATTTCCAGCAGTTCCTTGTCCGCTTCAAG